>JAZNFB010000239.1:0-4549 GCA_045588895.1 Candidatus Flemingiibacterium sp. | reverse complement strand
GAAAGCTACGAGGACCCCGAGGTTAAAGCGGCTCGCCAGGAAAAGGCAAACCGCAAATATGCAAAGAGCTTTCTTGCATTCCTGCTTCCCATTGCATATCTTATCATTGATGCGATCGGTACATACGGTGATGAATTTATTTTCGCAATCGAAACCCCTGACGGCGAGGGTACTGTCATCGAGGTTCAGCCGCTTGCGGGACTTGTTCGTGTACGCTTCGGTACAAAGGCTGAAATGATCACGCCAAAGGTTTACCACCGTGATGACGTCAAGGTTATCGGCGGAAAGGGTGTAAAGCCCAAGGAAACCGCTCAAAATGACTGATTTTTTCGATAATTATGAATATAATATGAAATTTTATTATAACCCCTTGCATTTTTCAAATTTTGTGATACAATAAAATACGTAAGAATATTTATAACACGGAGGTGTATTTAAAATGGCATATAAGATTTCTGATGATTGCATCGCTTGTGGTGCTTGTGCTGATGAATGTCCCGTAAGCTGCATCGTTGAAGCAGACGGTAAGTACGAGATCAACGCAGATGAGTGCATCGAGTGCGGCGCTTGTGCAGGTGCTTGCCCTGTTGATGCTCCTAAGGCTGAATAATTTCAGATACATAAAACGCTGCCTTATGTGGGTGGCGTTTTGTTATGTAAAGATAAAGCAAAACCTTCCCCATCATTCAAGGTGAGGAAGGCATTTTTTATTCTTTGCTGATAACCTTTTTCTGCCATGAGACTTCGCCGCATTTCGGACATCTCATAAATCTTGTTCTGCCGATATGCATAGCGAATAAGACGCTGCCGAATGTCGGGACATATCTGTGATGACACTTCGCACATTCATAGTAGCCTGCCGTCTGCTCGATACGAATGGCGAACATGAGACCGATAATGCAAACAACAAATCCAACAACTGTTAGTGTTATACGAAGCCAATCTGCCATTTCAAGAAAAGACGCAATAAATGTAAGCGACAGCAGGCAAAATACCGATAACCATCCGATAACGATCTCAAGCGTCAGCAGCTTTTTGTCTGCTTCTTCCTTTTGCTTTACCATTTCAAGCAAGTTCTTTTCAAGCTTTTCGTTGTAATCATTCATTGTAACAACCTCCCCACAAAGTAAATCGTTTACAGTTATTTTAAGCTCACTGCAAAGCTCAAGCATTATCGAGGAATCAGGCATTGATTTTCCTGTCTCCCATTTTGATACGGCTCTGTCTGTGACATTCATTTTTTCGGCGAGCTGCATTTGGGTAAGCCCCTGTTTTTTTCTGCACTCGGCGATGAATTTACCTATTTTTATCTGATCCACAAATCGGCCTCCTTTCACTAACATTGTACACGTTTCCAGGTCAAAAATCCACACACTGACGGTTGAATGTGGGCTTCTCAACCGCCGGTTGGGTGATGTATTGATTATATTATAGCATATTTGCAAGGGAAAATAAATAGGCAAGCGATAATTTTGTCTCTATAAAAAAGGACCGTCTAAAATGAACCGCCCACAAAAGGTCAGACCAAAATCCAACAATCGTGGGACCGACTCATATTTCAAAACAGCCCTTTTCGTATAATTTTATAAATCCAAGCCTGCAAGATACTCCTCTGCGAAATGTACCGCCACAGCACCGTCACTAACGGCGGTAACGACCTGACGCAGTGCCTTAGTTCTGACGTCTCCGACAACAAAAACGCCCTCAACATTAGTTCTTGTGGTTTCGTCCGCCGCAATGTAACCGTTTTCGTCGAGAATCAGCTCCTCCCTGAAAAGCTCCGACGCAGGCTTTCGTCCGATGCTGACAAACAATCCGTCAAAGTAAAGCTCTTTTTCCTCGCCGCTTTTAAGATTACGAATCCTTGCGCCGACAATCTTTCCATCCACAATATATTCAAAAACGGCACTGTCCCATATAAATTCAACATTTTCTGCCTTCAAAAGCGGTGCGTGATATATCTTTGTCGCCCTTAAGCTGTCTCTGCGATGTATCAGATAAACCTTTTTTGCAAGATGCGAAAGATATAGTGCATCCGCCGCGGCACTGTTTCCGCCGCCAACAACGGCAACCGTTTTATCTTTATAAAACCGTCCGTCACAGTGAGCACAATAGTGAAGTCCCTTACCTATAAGCGATTTGTCGCCGTCAAGACCAAGCTCCCTTGGATTTGCACCGGCAGCAATAACCACAGTGTATGCCGAAAGCTCTCCCGACGCAGTGAAAATTTTCTTGACTTTCCCTAAAAGCTCCACTCTATCAACCGAGGTGTACTCCGTCCTTGCACCAAAGCGTTCAGCTCCTGCCTGCATTTTCATACCGAGCGTAAAGCCGTCAACGCCCTCATCAAAGCCGGGATAATTGTCTATAGTCCCCGTAAGTGCCATCTGACCGCCGACCGACATTTTTTCTATAACGAGCGTATCAAGTCCGGCACGGGATGCATAAAGTGCCGCGGTATATCCCGCAGGACCGCCGCCGATTATTATCATATCATATATGTGCTCCATTACGGCTCTCCTTTATAAGCATTTCGCAGCAGATATAATAACATAAGCTGCCAAAAGCGATTAAAAGCGTAAAAAAGTTCAATCGTCCAAAAGCGCAAGTATCTGCACCTTCGGCATTGCACCAACAGCCTGATTTGCAACCTTGCCGTCCTTTAAAACAACAAGCGTCGGTATGCTCATAACACCAAACTGACCTGCAATCTCCGGCTCATCGTCAACGTTCACCTTTGCAACAACGATATCGTCACGTTCCTCTGCGATCTGGTCAACAAGCGGCGAAACCATACGGCAAGGACCGCACCACTCTGCAAAGAAATCAATAAGCACCGGCTTATCGCTGTTTTTGATCGACTCGAAATTATTTTTGTTTACACTGATAACTGACATTTTTGTATCTCCTTTGTGTTTATTTTTATATTTATATTTTACCGTATTTTCATGAGTTCATTCTGAATTTTTGTCACGGAATAAGTATTAAGAAAGAATCGGTTTTGCGAGTATTTCCTCTTTTCTTTTGAGTAGATCGTCAGAGGCAATCGCCGCTTCAAGTGTGTCAACGCCAAGCCTGTCGATCGCCGCACCGAGACGTTCCTTTGCGTATCCGTTTTCCTTATACCAAAGCATAACCTTTTCAATCACTGCCGGTATATCCGGGAACGAATAAACTGAACCGAGCAGTGTTCCCATACGCTGTGTTTTACCCCACGTACCGCCGACAAAAATACGGCACACCGATTCGGCTTCCCTCGGAACTGCATCAAACGGACACTTACCGACACAAACACCACAGCTCGTACATCTTTCCATATCAATTAAAGCCTTACCGTCGATGATTGAAACCGCACGAGAGGGACAGCTCATCTCAACAACACATTTATTGCATCCGCGACACTTATCAGAGTCAAATGAAAACGCCTTGCAGCCCTCAATTCCGATATCATTAAGACTTGGCTTCATACAGCTGTTCGGGCATCCGCCAATGCCGATCTTGAATTTATGCGGCAGCTTCACGTCTCTCATACCGATATAAAATTTATCGTATATGGTTTTAGCAAGTGCCTGTGTGTCAATGTTACCGTAAACGCAGGTTGTTCCCTTGCAGGCAGTTATGGGACGAATTTTTGCGCCCGTACCGCCGAAAGCAAGTCTGCGCTCTGCCATGAAAGCTTCTGCATCGGGAATCTTTTCAAACGCAATCCCGGGAATCTCTGCGGTAAGTCTTGCTGTGAAAATAACCTTTCCGCTTCCGAATTTTTCAGAACACTCGGCAATCGCACAAAGCTCCTCCGACGTGAAGACACCCGCGGAGGTGACAACTCTGCCCGAAAAGCAGTCAGTTCCACGATTGCGGAGAAATCCCCTGCCCTTTACACTCATTATCTGTTCGCTTGTAATACTCATGTCAATATCCTCCCGATCTTCCTTCACAATTGACAGATGTGTAGTTTTGTGGTATACTAAAGCTGTCAAACGATCCGGCTCATGAGAAATCTCTTTGTAAATTCATTATATCATGGACGGCGGAATATGTCAATCCATTTTTAATTTCACGGAGAAGAAATGAAGATAATTTTTCATAAAAAACGCCACCTCCTCACAGCAGTTACAATAATTATAATCACGCTTGCGGCTCTGCTTACGTCTTGTAAAAAAAGCGACACGAACCAAGGCGGCACAAACATCACAGATGCACTCGGACGAAGCGTTACTGTTCCGGATTCACCGAAGCGTGTTGCAGCACTGATCGGCAGCTTCGCAGATGTGTGGATGCTTTCGGGCGGTGAACTCTCTGCGGCGGCAAGTGATGCATGGGAGGATTTCGGTCTAACTCTGCCAGACGCCGTGAACATCGGAGGCGCACACTCCCCGAGCGTTGAGCTGCTGCTGTCAGCCGATCCCGACCTTGTTTTGGCAAGTGCATCCACGGCAAGTAACATTGCAATGATGGAAACGCTCGAAGCGGTTGGAATCCCCGTTTTATATTTCGATATTGACAATTTCAGTGACTATCTTGATATGCTCGATATCTGCACCGATAT
>JAZNFB010000238.1:0-5088 GCA_045588895.1 Candidatus Flemingiibacterium sp. | reverse complement strand
ACAAGATAAAAATCCGGATATTCATGGGTTATATCACGGCCTTCGTGGTCGTGGCGTTGAACATCGATTCCGTAATTTACGGAAAGAGGTTCATGCTTTGTAAAAATTGCCGTCCCGGAATATCCTTTTTTCTCGGCGCTTGAATATACAGACAGCGTTCCGTTTGACACCGTTCTCATCCACGGTCTTGTTCGTGATGAGCAGGGACGTAAGATGTCCAAATCCCTCGGAAACGGTGTTGATCCGCTTGAAATTATCGATAACTACGGTGCGGATGCTCTGCGTTATGCGCTTGTTATGGGTAACTCTCCCGGAAACGATATGCGTTACTCCGACAAGAAGGTTGAAGCGGCAAGAAACTTCGCAAACAAGCTTTGGAATGCGTCACGCTTCACGCTTATGAACCTCACAATCGATAAGGTCGAGCTTCCCGATACCGCAAAGCTTAAGGCAGAGGACAAGTGGATTCTCTCGAAGCTCAATACACTTATCGGTGAGGTTAATACAAACCTCGACAAGTTTGAGCTTGGTGTTGCGCTCTCGAAACTTTACGATTTTGTTTGGGACGTGCTTTGCGACTGGTATATCGAGCTTATCAAGCCTCGTCTTAACGAGGGTGACACTGATGCACAGAATGTACTCACCTATGCACTTGGCGAGACTCTCAAGCTCTTGCATCCCTTCATGCCGTTCATTACAGAGGAAATTTATCAGGCGATACCTCATGAGGATGAGTCTATTATGATCGCCGAATATCCGAAGTATAACACTGCACTTGAGTTCCCGACCGAGGAAGCACAGATGGCGAAACTCATTGACGCTATCACGCTTATCCGTAACCGCCGTGCAGAGATGAATGTTGCTCCGTCGAAAAAGGCAAAGGTTATCATTGCTACAGCAGACCGTGCGTCTTATTCTGATGATACTGTAAAGTTCTTTGAAAAGCTTGCTTCGGCATCCGAGGTTGAGTTTGTTGAGACCTATGCGGACGAAAATGCGGTACAGATCGTTGCAGAGGGCGCAAGCATATTTATTCCTCTTGGTGAGCTTATTGACTTTGCAAAGGAACGTGAGCGTCTTAACAAGGAACGTGAGAAGTATCTTTCGGAGATCGACAGAGTTGAAAAGAAGCTTGCAAACGAAGGCTTTGTTGCAAAGGCTCCGGCACAGCTTATTGAGGCTGAAAAGGCTAAAAAAGAGAAGTTCATTGAGCAGCTTGCCGCTGTTGACGAAGCTATTGCAAAGCTTGGTTGAAATTAAATAATAGAGAACCACTTGCTCCCGTGATTTCGGAAATGCAAGTGGTTTTTTGTGTATACGTTTTTTATCTGTCCTCTCGGAAGTATGACAAGCCGAGGGATGCAGGGGCTTGATATTCCTTTTTCTTTCGAAGTGTAATGAAAACGAGAACAATTATTGTCATAAGATACGGTATCATATCAAGGAATTGCGAATTAACGTGACCGATAACAGGTAAATCCGTATTCTGCAGTTTCGGACCGAGTGCACGCATCGCGCCGAAGAAATATGCACCGAAGATTGCCTTGACGGGATCCCATGTTGCGAAGATTACAAGCGCAACCGCGATCCAACCGATACCTGCGGTGAGATTTTCCTTCCACTGGTCAACCATTACGAGCGAGAGATATGCGCCGCCCATACCGCAGAGGAAGCCGCCGAGCAGGATGTGGATATACTTATATCTTGTGATATTGATACCCGATGCATCAGCCGCCGCGGGATTTTCGCCGATCATACGCATATTGAGACCGAAACGTGTACGCTTCATGTAAATAGCAAGCACGACAGCTAAGATGATGGAAATGTATACGTATATACTCTGCGAAAAAATCATATTGCCGAGAATCGGTATCTTTGAGAGATAGGGCATTGAGAAGTCGGACAACGGATCGGCTACGCTTGCAGGTAATTGTACCTGTGTATACGGCTTTTCGAGAAAAACACCGGGTATTGCTTCGATGGATGTTGTCATATTCCCGAGGAAGCTTGAGAGACCTGTTCCGAATATGGTTAAAACGAGACCGGTTACAACGTGGTTGCCCATGAACGTGACAGTTACAATGGCATATATCAGCGCACAAAGAGCACCGGCGAGACCTGCCGCAAGTATTGCAAGAACCGGATTGCCCGTGTTAACTCCAACCATGAAGCCGGAGCAGGCACCAATGAGCATCATTCCCTCAACGCCGAGGTTTGTGTGACCAACCTTTTCATTGAGGATTCCGCCGAGTGTTCCAAAGAGGATAGGCGTGCCCATTTGAACCGTGGACTGCAAAAAGAGGGAAAGCTGATTTAAAAATTCCATTATTTCTTTGCCTCCTTATGCTTGAATGTGATTTTATAGTTTGCGAAAAATTCGCTTGCGAGTACGAAGAAGAGTATGATACCCTGAATTGTTTCTGCGATGGATGCCGGGATTTTTGTTGTTACGCCAAGTGAGCTTCCGCCTTGGAGGAGAACTGAAAAGAGGAAGGAGGTTACGAGTATCATCGGAGCGGAAAGTCTTGCAAGCCATGCCGTGATGATTGCGGTAAATCCGAGTCCTGCGGAGATATTATCACCGAGCCTGCCTTCGCTTCCCGTTGCCTGAAGCATACCTGCAAGTCCGCATATTCCACCTGAAATGAGAACGGCGATTATCAGCGTTTTGGTAACATTCATGCCTGCGTAACGGGCAGTATCCGGGTTTTCGCCGAGAACCGCGATCTCAAAACCGAACTTTGAGTATCTCATGAGAATAAAAACAACAACAACGAGTATAAGCGCGATTATCCAACCAATGTGAACGCCGAACACCTTGGGTAGTGTTGCGTTTTCACTGAAAGCATAAATTTTTGCCTGACCGCGTGCCGCAGGATCTTTCCACGGAACGAGTGAGAGATAGGTGATCCATTTTATTGCGATATAGTTTAGCATCAGCGTTACAAGAGTTTCGCTTGTTCCGAGCTTATGCTTGAGAATTGCAGGGATGAGAGCAAAAAGTCCGCCTGCGACAATTGATGCAAGTGCCATCAGGGGAAGCATTATATATGCAGGCAGATCGGGGCAGAGAAGCCATACCCATGTTGCACCGAATGCACCCATATAAAACTGTCCTTCAGCACCGATATTCCAGAATTTCATTTTAAATGCAATCGAAACACCGAGTGACATTATGAGAAGCGGTATACATTTTCTGACGGTTGCGGCTATGTTTGACTCTGAACCGAGCGAGCCCTTGATCATTTTTGAATAAACTTCCATGGGATTATAGCCGAGAAGCGCCATAACGCCTCCTGCTGCAACGAGCGCAATAATAACGGAGAGTATTCGCAGCAGGATTTCCCATTTGTGTGACAGTCCCTGCTTTTTTTGAATCTTAAGCATTATTGCTGCCTCCTTCGTTTTCAGTATGTCCGAGCATCATTAGACCGAGCTGTTGCTTGTTGGTTTGTCTTGCGTTAACGATACCCATGATCTTGCCTTCGTGGAGTACCATTATGCGGTCTGAAATGCTCAAAAGCACGTCAAGGTCCTCGCCGATAAAGAGGATGCCGACGCCTTTTTTCTTTTGCTCGTTGAGTACGTCATAAATGTTGTACGATGCGCCGATATCAAGTCCGCGCACGGGATATGCGGTTATGAGCAGCTCGGGATTTAAGTTTATCTCACGTCCGAGAAGCACCTTCTGAATGTTACCGCCCGAGAGCTTTTTTACCGTGTGGTTTGCAGACGGTGTTGAAATATTGAATCGGTTTATTATATCGTCCGCGATAACCTTACCTGCCTTGCGATCCATAAAAATTCCGGGCATATTTTGATAAGATTTAAGAAGTACGTTATCAATTACAGACATCGAGCCGACAAGTCCCATTCCGAGTCTGTCCTCAGGGATAAACGACATTGTTATACCACGCTTTATTATATTTCTCGGAGTCAGACCAACGATGGATGAATCCTTAAATATGATATCGCCGCCGGCAACCCTGTCAAGTCCTGCAATGGTTTCGCAAAGCTCCCTCTGACCGCTTCCCGCTATGCCGGCAACACCGAGTATTTCGCCTCTTGAAAGAGTGAAAGAAATGTTATCAAGAGCTTTTCTGTGTTCACCGTTGAGAACAGTCAGATTTTTAACGGACAAAATCTCACGCTTTAATTCGTTATCAACATGAGGACATTCAATATCAAGCGAAATCTGACGACCGACCATAAGCTCGGTAAGCTCTGCGGCACTAGTCTGTGTTGTGGTAAGCGTAGTTATTGATTCACCCTTGCGAAGTATGGTTACACGGTCTGAGATATCAAGAACTTCCGCAAGCTTATGCGTGATTATAACGATCGAGCAGCCCTGTGCTTTCATTTTACGGAGAATATCGAAAAGCACGGTTATTTCCTGCGGTGTCAGAACTGCGGTCGGTTCATCGAGGATGAGAATTTTTGCGCCGCGGTAAAGCACCTTCAGAATTTCGCAGGTCTGCTTTTCGGAAACCGACATATTGTAGACTTTTTTATCGGGATCGAGGTGGAGACCGTATTGATCCTCGATCTGTTTGATTTTGTTGCTCAAAGCACGTCCGCCGGTGAAGAAGCCGCTGTCTTTGTTTCCGCCGATGATATTTTCCTTTGCCGTCAGCACGTCAACGAGCTTGAAATGCTGATGTACCATTCCGATACCGGCGGCTATTGAATCCTGCGGTGAAGCAAGCTTTGCAGGCTTTCCGTAGAGCTCGATTGAGCCGCTGTCGGGAGAATATATTCCCGAGAGAATATTCATGAGCGTTGATTTACCCGAGCCGTTTTCGCCGAGAAGCGCGTGTATTTCGCCTCTGCGGACATCAAAGTTGATATTGTGATTTGCTTTGACGCTTCCGAAGGATTTACAAATACCTTCAAGCTTTACGCAGATATCATTCATTTGACTTTTTCCTTTACGATAGTAATATACTGTAATTATATCACATATCGACACGATTCGTCAATAGAAAAGATAATATTTATATACCAAAATATACCAAAAGACAAAAAATCGGCCTATGCGCCATTTAAACACATAGACCGTTTATTAAAATCGTTTATTACTGTTTATCA
>JAZNFB010000237.1:0-3044 GCA_045588895.1 Candidatus Flemingiibacterium sp. | reverse complement strand
TTTGACCGTGTGCTCGGGCTTGATCTTATTGAAAAGGCATCGGCAAAGCGTAAAGAGCTTGCGGCGACACCCAAGGCAGGCGAATTTACGATAATCTGCGATTCGGGCGAAGCTGATGCAGAGATCGAAGGTCTCATCCGTACACGTCAGGATGCAAAAAAAGCGAAAAACTTTGCTGAGGCAGACCGTATCCGTGACGAGCTGAAATCGCGCGGTGTTGAGCTTACGGATATTCCCGGCGGTGTCAGATACAGTCGGTGATTCAGTATAGACAGAGGAGCTATTTGTCGGCTCCTTTGTTTTTAAATTCGCCTCATACATAATGTCACGTCAAAATCCGTACACTGAATTATAACGAAAAAAAAGCGAATTTTTCAATAAGACTTTCCTCGGCCGTCATATAACCGTCACATTCGTTTTTTATAATATACCCGTAAGCTTAAATCCATCCGCCCACGCGGCATTTTAAGGAGGAATAAAATATGGATTATAACCATAATTTTAGTAGTTACAATAATCAAAATAATAATGTCCCGAACAATCACGGGCAGAACAATTACAGTCAGGCAAATTATAACGCGCCCGGATATCCCACTCCCCAGTACAATCCTCAGAATTATACCTCTCAGGATTACAATTCGGGAGAGTTTCCGCCACAAGAACCGAATCCGCTGACACCGCCGCCATCAATGCAGAATTACACCTATATTCCGAGAGAAACGCCAGATCTTTTCGAGCCGCTCCCGAAAAAAGAAAAGAAGAAAAAATCCGCTTCACATCTGAATATCGGTTCAGCACTGATCCTCGTTGCTGTCTGCGCAGTGGTCTCGTGCGGCGCGGCATTCGCAGGAACATTTCTTGCAAACAAGGCTTCAGGCAATTCAGAAAACGGCATCTTAGGCGGCACACCCACTGTTAATAACAACGGCACTCCCTCAGTCGTTTTCGAAGCATATCCAAACGAAAACAAAGAGCCCGGCACCTATAAGCAGGTTGCAGATGCTGTTTCGCCCACCGTTGTTGAAATCACAACCGAATCTATTGTCACCGATTCCTTCTTCTGGGGCGGAAACTATGTCACATCGGGTGCAGGAAGCGGTGTTATCATCAGTTCAGACGGTCTTATTATAACAAACAACCACGTCGTCAGCGGTGCAAATACGATCACCGTCACAACAACCGACGGTACAGACTATGTGGCAAAGGTCCTCGGTACAGATTCCGAATCTGACATTGCAGTCATCAAAATCGAAGGCTCAAATCTCCCCTTCGCCCTGCTCGGTGACAGCGATACACTTGAGGTTGGTGAGGAGGTCGTTGCAGTCGGCAATCCGCTCGGAAATCTCGGCGGCACAATAACAAACGGTATCATCAGTGCCCTTTCGCGTGAGGTTGAGATCGATGGAACGACTATGACGCTTATCCAGACAAATGCAGAGGTCAACCCCGGCAATTCCGGCGGCGGACTCTTTAATATGTACGGTGAGCTTGTCGGCATCGTAAACGCAAAGTCAACCACGTCATCCTCGGGAGTTTCGGTTGAGGGTATCGGCTTTGCAATTCCGATAAACACAGCAAAAAAGGTTTCCGATGAGCTTGTCAACTACGGTTACGTACGCGGCAGAGTTATGATCGGTATCGGTTACGTTGACGTTACAAACACCTATGATGCCATGTATTACCGTGTAAACTCGCTTGGCGTATATATAACGAGCTCACAGTTTACGGATGAACTCAAATCGGGCGACCGTATCGTTGCGATCAACGGTGAGGAAGTCACATACAGCGCAGATATCAAGGCGGCACTTGTTGGATGCGAGGTGGGTGATGAGATTACCATAAAGGTTGTCCGCGGCGGAAAATATGTCGATGTTGATGTAACGCTTCATGAATACGTTCCCTCGGGAAATGAAACAGGCACCGACGACAGCACAGATTTCGAAAATAATTTCGGCAGAACCAATTAACAAAAAGCCGGGCGTTTTTAAAAGGACGCTCGGTATTTTTTATAAAATATCGCCTCATTTTCCCTTTCTGCAAGGTCAATTTTCTTCGCAGTTTCTCCCCAAAATGTCAAGATAATACTCTTTTTGTTAACTTTTCTTGTGCACTCTTGACAGTTTTTCATCACTGTGTTATAGTTATCCTTGAAAATAACCTTTTGGAGAAAAGAAAAAAGTTATGAAAACAATATCACTTCTTACGGATTGGCGTCTTCGTGATGAGGCTCTCCACTGCAGCGCAGATATGGCATCGCTTGTCGCCGAAAAAACCGACGGCTGGATGAGCGTCCGGTCGCTGCCGTGTGACGTTCATATGGCACTCAAGGATGCCGGGCGTATCGATGAGCCGCTTATAGGTCTCAACACATTCGACTGCAAATGGATCGAAAACCGCAGCTGGTGGTTCACGAAAAGCTTCACGCTTACACGAGACGAGCTTTCAAAGCATGGCGTTGAGCTCTTTATTGAAATGCTTGATATCCATGCCGACATATTCTTAAACGGTACTCATATCGCTCACCATGCAAGCGCAATGTACGCATTCAGAAAGAATGTCCGTCCGTGGCTTAAGGCAGGCGAGAATACGCTCCTTATCCGTCTCACAACGGGTGCAGAATATCCCAATGACACCGACGTTGCTCCGGTTCGTGACTTTGTTGCCTGCGAATACAGAAGCCGTCGCGAGGGACGCGGTAATGACAGACGCACAGGACTTCGCAAGCCGCAGTATGTTTTCGGTTGGGATCAATCGCCGCATCTTGCAACCTGTGCAATTTCGGGTGACGTCCGCCTTGAAATTCTTGATGAGATCGTCGTACGTGACATTCGCTTTGAAACGCTCGACACCACAGAAAGCAGCGCAAAGCTCCTCATTGAAGCAGAAGTTGAAAGCCGTGAACGTCTCTTTGCAAGAGAGATGGATGTTGATTTTGAGCTTTCGCTTGACGGTAAGGTAAGTCTTGTCAGCGATGAGTCCTGGCTCGTAAAATATCACACGGGCTACACCGAATGCGGTCTTTTCGGCTATGAGACGAACTTTGC
>JAZNFB010000236.1:0-2764 GCA_045588895.1 Candidatus Flemingiibacterium sp. | reverse complement strand
TTCCGAGAGATCTGGGAGATGGAGTCGCTCGGCGATATCGCGACGGTTACCGTGCACATCAAGAAGATTCGCGAGAAGATCGAGATAAATACGGCTAAGCCGCAGTACATAGAGACGGTATGGGGCGTGGGATATCGGTTTAAGGTGTAAGTAAAGAATAAAAAGCCTTGCAGACCGCACAAGTCGAAGCATGTTTTGAATTTGATGAAAAGGCGAATTTATAGGAAGACTGCCATGAGAAAAGATTTGGAAAACGTACAGCAGGCAAAAGATAGTTTTAATCGTATTTTAGATAACAAGATGTATGCCAGTATAATCAGAGATGATAAGCATTTATCTATTTTATTGAATTTAATCAAAGGTGGTAATTATCAAAAAATATTAGATATAGGCACCGGAACAGGTTATCTCGCATTTCCGTTATCCGAAGAGTATTCAACAGCGGTTGTTTACGGAATAGACATAGCAGAAAACATTATTGAGAAAAACAATAAGCTTGTAAAAGAGAAAGGAATCAGTAATCTTATCTTTCAAGCATTCGATGGCTTGAAGTATCCATTTGATGACGAAAGTTTTGATTTGATCGTTACTCGCTATGCATTTCATCACTTCCCTAATGTGAAAGAGGCAATATGTCAAATGAACAAACTTTTAAGAAAAGGTGGGAAGGTTCTTGTTTCTGACCCTATGAGAAATAAAGCTGATAAAAATAAAGTTATAGATGAATATATGAAAGTAAAGAAAGACGGACACATTCAGTTTTATTCAGAAAGTGAAATAGATGAATTGTTTTCAAATAGTGGTTTTATAAAAGACGACCGGATTATTACTGAAATGAAATTTCCCTTTGCACCGATACCTGAATATATGGAAGTATATAATCGAACAAGTGAGGAAGACAGATCATTATATGGTATTACAAATGAAAATGATGTTGTTTGGGTGAGGAACATAGAAGTCGGAAATTCTATATTTGTTAAAGAGTAATGGGCGGATATAAAGATACTATGCTCAATGTGCAGAATCATCGGTTTAAGGTGTAGACCGATGCCTATGGAGGATGAAATATGACGTATATTGAGGAGAACAGTGCAATCTGGGACGAGCGTTCGGAGAACAACGATACTTGGTCGATTCCCGTAACAAGCGAGATGGTGAAGCGCGCGAGGGAAGGTGTTTGGAGCATTGTATTAACGCCGACAAAGCCGGTTCCGGCGGATTGGTTCCCCGAGACACTCGAAGGGAAAAAGGTGTTATGCCTGGCAAGCGGCGGCGGACAACAGGGGCCGATATTGGCAGCTGCCGGCGCGGACGTAACGGTGTTTGATAACAGTAAGGCGCAGCTGGGAAAGGACGAGCTGGTAGCAAAGCGGGATAACCTTGAGATTAAGACCGTTCAGGGAAACATGCAGGACCTGTCTGTGTTTGAGGATGAAAGCTTTGATTGCATCATTCATCCGTGGTCAAATGGATATATTAACGATGTCAGACCCGTGTGGAAAGAATGCGCGCGAGTTTTGAAGAAGAACGGCTTGTTGTTATCGGGCTTCGGAAATCCGATAGAATATATTTTTAACGCAGGAAAGCTGGGGCAAGGCATTTTGGTAGTGGAAAATTCGATTCCGTATGCGGATGTCGAGCATATGGACGATCCGGAGACGAGAAGAATTGTCGAAAGTGGCGGGTACCTCTGGAGCCATACACTAGAAGACCAGATACAAGGACAGATTGCGGCAGGCTTTGCGATTGTCGGCTTTTACGAGGACATCGGCGGAACCGTGCTCGACCGGTACATCAATTCCTCGATTGCGACAAAGGCGGTTAAGCTATAATACTAAGACAACTCACCTAGAGAAAAAAAGAGACTACATAGCACATGTAGTCTCTCTTTTTACGCTTGTAAGCCGCGCACGCGTCGTTCAATCTCTCGAATGACGGTCTCGAATACCTCGTCGCTTTGACCGGTCGGGTCAGGTAAGCCCCAGTCGTCGTCAAATGCTCTGCCGACAACCGGACAGCCCACGTCACAGCCCATCGAAATCATGACGTCCGGTGTGGGAATGCGGTCAAAGGTTTTGCTGTACTGTGTCTTCTCCATGTCGATTCCGTAGAGCAACTTCATTAATCTCACAGCATCTTGGTTGATCTGCGGCTTCGTTTCGCTACCGGCAGAATAAAAATCGTACCGATCGCCAAGCAGGTGTTTGCCAAGAGCCTCGGCCATCTGACTTCGGCAGGAGTTGTGGACACAGAGAAATGCGATTTTCTTTTTCATCGGAACGGACACCTCTTTTCAATGCATTGATTGTTTTGTGCGGAGTGGATGCACTTGAACTCGCCAAGCTCCATCTTGACGCCGAGGTGAGCCTTTGCGAATTCGACGGCTTGAAGGATGGCAAGATAGGAGTCGCGTTTGCAGCAGCGTGGACCGCCGACCGCTCCGATTGCTCCGAGGGCAGCCGAGGTCATTTGGTTGGAAAGCCCCCACGCCTTTTCCGCAAGAGGAGTGGAACCCGTCGCGATAGAGACAAACATTCCGGCGCTGACACCGGCACCACAGGCACCCCAGAAGCCGCAGGCGCTACCGGGCACTTGCTTGCCCCTTGCCTGCATCTCGGCAAGAGCCTTCTGCAAATCGAGCTCTCCGCCCGCATTTTTATAAGCGGTCAGAAGGGCGGAGCCGACGAGCACGTGGTGTTCGGGTCCGTGCATGTGGCAAAACGGCAGGGCCATCAGCTTGCGAACGATGACAATCGGATCCTTG
>JAZNFB010000235.1:0-4728 GCA_045588895.1 Candidatus Flemingiibacterium sp. | reverse complement strand
AAGCTTGTAGATGCATTCGTCGATCATTGCGATCTTGTCTTCATATTCAGCATCAAATCTTTCGTGGATAGCGTCCTTAATGGGCTGAAGTCTTGCTTCGCGAACGTTCTTATCGTCGGTGTCGAGAGCGACCTTAACATCTTCAGCAGCCATTTCTTCGATAGCATCGAAGAGGTCGTGGTCAACTTCCTGAGATTCGAATTCGAACTTGGGCTTGCCGATTTCAGCCTTGATGGAGTTGATGAATTCAACCATCTTCTGAATTTCCTTGTGGCCGATCTTGATAGCCTCGAGCATGGTTTCATCGTCAACTTCGTCGGCGCCTGCTTCGATCATAACGATCTTTTCCATTGTGCCTGCAACGGTGAGGTTGAGGTGGTTCTTAGCTCTCTGATCTAAGGTGGGGTTCAAAACGATTTCGCCGTCAACCAAACCAACGCTGATGCCGGCAACAGGGCCAGCCCACGGAATATCGGAAATGGAGATTGCGATGGAGGTTGCGAGCATGCCTGCGATTTCGGGCGAGCAGTCGGGGTCAACAGCCATAACAGTCATAACAACGCTGACGTCGTTTCTCATGTCCTTGGGGAACAAGGGACGGATAGGTCTGTCAACCATACGGGAAGTGAGAATTGCCTTGTCGGTGGGCTTGCCTTCGCGCTTGGTGAAGGAGCCGGGAATTCTGCCAACGGAGTAGAGCTTTTCTTCATAGTCAACAGACAAAGGGAAGAAGTCGATACCGTCACGGGGCTTAACGGAAGCTGTAACGTTTGCCATTACAACGGTTTCGCCGTAACGTACCCAGCAGGAGCCGTTGGAAAGCTCGCAGGTCTTGCCTGTTTCAACAACTAAAGGTCTGCCTGCGAACTCATAATTAAACACCTTGTAATTCTCAAACATTTTAATTCTCCTTTATTCTTAAGATGTTTTCGGAGAGAATCTGTGGTTCAGCACTTAAAGACACGTCCGAAGCTCTCGGGCGCATTTTAAAATGCTCACCCCAAAATTATCTCCCCATAAAAGTTTACCCATCCCATAACGCCATGCATTAACGGGAAGGGTTGGACCGCTCCCGACCACATTTCTGCAGCCGGGAAAACGGCATTTGAAGTCTTATTTACGCAGACCGAGCTTTTCGATGATAGCTCTGTAACGCTCGATATCCTTCTTCTGGAGGTAGCCGAGAAGGTTTCTTCTCTGACCAACCATCTTAAGAAGACCTCTGTGAGAATGATGATCCTTGGGGTTGTTCTTAAGATGAGCGTTGAGGGAATTGATACGGCTTGTGAGGATAGCGATCTGAACCTCAGGAGAACCTGTATCAGCCTCGGAGAGCTTGTACTCTGCAATAATCTGCTGCTTAACTTCTTTTGCGATCATGGTTTTTTCACCTTTCAATAAATAAATTTTTGCATATCCCGCAAGACAATGCGATCGGTCGGTGAGATCCGAAAACTTTGCCTCCGGTAATCATACGGTAATATTATATCACAAGATTTTGGATTTGTAAATAGGTTTTTCAATATTTTTCAAATGTTTTTTAAAATCTCTTGATTTTTCGACATATGTGTGTTATAATGTATCTGTGCGTGTTTTTTCTTGAAATACGCTTTTATAATTACACAAGGTCTAACGGTCAAATTATGAAGCCTAAATCTAATTCGTTCAAGTCGGGGTTTTTGGACGCAATACCGATCGGACTCGGATATCTTTCGGTGTCATTTTCATTCGGTATACAAGCTCACGCAATGGGTGTCCCTATTCTTTGGACACTTCTCATTTCGATGACTAACTTAACCAGTGCAGGACAAGCATCGGGAATCGGTATAATCGTCGCCGGTGGTTCTTTTATTGAAATGGCACTTACGCAGCTCATTATCAATTCGCGTTATTTTCTGATGAGCCTTTCCCTCTCTCAAAAGCTTGAGCGCACTTTCACACTTCCACATCGTCTTTGCGCATCATTCGGTATCACAGACGAGGTATTTGCTCTTGCATCCTCGAAGGATCACAGGCTTGAACCAAAATATATGTATGGGCTTATCTGTGCTCCGTATATCGGATGGTCGCTCGGAACTCTCTTTGGCGCGGCAGCCGGTAATCTCCTGCCCGATATTATCTCGGATGCTCTCGGCGTTGCGCTTTACGGTATGTTCATTGCAATTGTCGTTCCTCCGATAAAGAAAAACCTGCGGCTTCTCGCAGTTGTGTCTCTTGCCATCACCGTTTCATGTATGCTTTATTACATTCCGATGTTTGGTTTTGTTTCATCGGGATTTTCCATTATTATAAGCACAGTCATCGCGTCCCTTTTCGGTGCACTTCTCTTTCCTGTAGAGACGGAGGACCCGGACGATGAATAACTACCTTATATACATACTTGTCATGGCAGGCGTTACATATCTCATCAGAATGTTGCCTTTTACCCTTGTTAAGGGCAAAATCAAATCACGGTTCATTCAAAGCTTCATATACTATATCCCATACGCTGTACTTTCGGCAATGACGATTCCTGCTATATTTTATTCAACCCCCGATTTTTTACCGTCGGTTATCGGTCTTGCCGCAGCTGTTCTTACTGCATTTTTCACTCGGTCACTTCTCGGCGTTGCCGTGTGTGCCTGCGCCGCAACACTTCTCGGAGAGCTTATTATGCTTCTCTTTTAAGTGACACAAATAATATTGCGATTCCATTATTTAATATAAAACATATTATCGAAAGGAATAAAATCATGTACGAGAAAGAACTCGAAGCGGTTTCACATTTCAAGCTTGACGGAGCTCCCGTTAAAATCGAACCCATTATCTGCGGCAATATCAATTCCACATTTAAAGTCACTCTCGATAACGGTCACGATTATGTACTGCAGAATGTAAATGCAAATGTTTTCAAAAAGCCCGAGGAGCTGATGAGTAATGTTGCAGGTGTATGCTCTCATTTAAAGAAAAAGCTTACCGCTACAGGCGGCGATGCCGAGCACGGAGTTATGAACTTCGCAACATCGGATAACGGTTCACTGCTTTATATAAGTGATGAAGGAAAATATTACCGAATGTATCTTTTCATCGAGGGAGTTTCCTATCAGTCCATTTCGCGTCCCGAGCTTTTTTACAGTGCCGGCGAAGCATTTGGAAGCTTCCAGTCGCTCCTTGCGGATTATCCTGCAAAAACGCTTAATGAAACTATTGTAAACTTCCATAACACTGTTTCACGTTATAACGATTTCAAAAATGCCGTTATGAAGTGTAAGCTTCCCGAGCGACTTGAGGAAGCGAAGGACGAATGTCTTTTCTTCGAATCACGTGAGCCACTTGCACATATCGCTGTTGATGCTATAAAAGCAGGAAAGATGCCTCTGCGTGTTACCCATAATGACACAAAGCTTAACAATGTTCTTATTGATCCAACAACAGATAAGGGTGTATGCGTTATCGATCTTGATACCGTAATGCCCGGCTCTGTTCTTTACGATTTCGGTGACGCCATCCGCTTTGGAGCTTGCACAACAGCCGAGGATGAACCCGACACCTCGAAGATCTCACTCGATCTGAAGCTCTTTGAAACATTCACACGCGGCTTCATGGCAGGACTCGGCGGCGCTTTGACCGACGAAGAATATGATCTGCTTGCAGATGGTGCGCTTCTCATGACATATGAATGTGGTATGCGCTTCCTTGCAGACTATCTCAACGGAGACATATACTTCAGAATTGCATCCGAAAAGCACAATCTCATTCGTGCGCGTGCACAAATTGCGCTCCTTCGTGATATGGAAACAAAGCTTCCCGAAATGAAACGCATCATCCGTGAATGTCGTACATAATAAGATTCCGCCATTGCATTAAAGCGTTATAACTATTATTGCGCATACGGAATCGTAACATTCTTTTTTGATATAGCCTCGCACGGAACTTTTAAAATCTGATTGCGTCTATATATGCATATTGGGAATAATATTTGCCCAATTGCAAAAAATAATACCGAAAATTTGAAAGGTTAGGTAACAAAAAATGTCTAAGAAAATTATTACACTTCTCCTCGCTGCATCCATGATGACTGCAGCACTCGCATCCTGCGGCGGCAACAACGACGGCGAGGACACCTCCGCTGACACAACCGTCGAGGACACAACCGAGGCTGCTCCCGAAGTAAGCGTTAGCATTGACGATCTTGCAGCAGCAATCAAGGGCGCTTACGGCGATCTTTACGATCCTGCAAATGAAATGGGTATGCCCCTTTCAACCTACCGCGCAAACTACGCTGAAGAAATCTTCGATCTCGCTATGCCCGGCTTTGAAAGCATTTCCGAGGAAGATCTCGGTATGTCTATCTCCGAGTACATCACAAGCGAGCTTGTAAACCTTTACGGCATCCAGACAGAGTGGGTTGATGATGTTCTTCTCGAAAAGGCCGCTTCCATCACAAGCGTTGATACTCTCATAATTGTTAAGCCCTCTGAAGGCAATGAGGAAAATGTTCTTTCCGCACTCACCGCTTATCATGAGTATCTTTCAAACGATGCTTTCCAGTATCCTATCAACCTTCCCAAGATCCGTAACGCAAAGGCATTTGCAAAGGACGGCTATGTATTCTTTGTAATGCTTGGAACACTTCCGGACGAGCTTGTTTATGCTGAGTTTGATTACGACACTCTCACCGAAGAAGAAATTGCTGCAAAGCAGGCTGAGCTTGAGGCACAGCAGGACGAATACTCTGCACAGAACACA
>JAZNFB010000234.1:0-2166 GCA_045588895.1 Candidatus Flemingiibacterium sp. | reverse complement strand
AAGTATTGAGGTTGAAATTATGGTCAGTGCGGAGGTCGCCACGCTGAAAACTGTTAGATTCATAAGCGCGACAGCCCAAATCATTACAAGTGAATCGATATTGCTTAACATTGCGCGAAGGCATATATTGATTGTTTGCTTTGGGCTGAACGGCTTCACGATTTCTTTGACGGTGCTCTTTTTTGTGAGAAGAAACGCCGGAAGAATAATGGCACAGGCTGCGGCTATAATAATATTTGTGAGAAGACAAAAAGATTTTTCATCGCAAACGTTTTTGTCAAGCGTATAAAGCTTGGTTATAATTATCACAGCTCCGTTGTCAATGAAGAACAAAATATAGATAATGAAGCTGTATTTGCTGCTTTTTTTATTGCTTTTCTGATAGGGGAGTATCACTGCCAAGAGCAAAAGAACCACGGCTGTTACAGCTTTAGCGGACGGTGGAATTTCAAGGACAAGGGCTTCGAAAATGGTTGAAATGACAACGCTTCCTGCGGTTGAAATTATGTATACAAGGGGTATGGTTGTTTTTCCGAGCGCAAGTATTACAAGGATGATATAAAGACCAACCGTAATCGCATATATCAGACTGTACATGAATGTTACAGCGTTTACATTGAAGCGGAAGCCATTCAGCAAAAAAAGAAATAATGAAGCAAAAATACTGTTTATAAGATTGTATTTTGTAAAGTTAAGCGCATTGCTTGTGAAACTTTTCTGAAATGTTTTTTCGAGTGCACTGTTTGCACTTGTAAGCCCGGTTTTGACCAACAGCAACAGATGTGAAAGCATCCGGATTCCCCTTCCATATTTGGAATGATGTCTAAATACGCAACTATTATGGCTTATATTATATCATTTTTGTCTTGACAAATCAAGTCAGTTTATTTATAATTATAGTCAAGATAACAAAAAATTATAGCCAAGATAACAAAAATGTTGATGAGGTATTTATGGGACTTCGCGTGGAATATTTTATTGAACATCGCGATGAAATTCGCTGTGATAGTCATGTAAACGGAGAGCTCGAGGTCGTTTTTGTTGAAGAGGGTACTGTTGAGATTATGTATGAGAGAACAACGGAAACTCTCAATGCCGGTGACGCGATACTGATCTTTCCTTACAGACTGCACGGATTTTCTCCGCACCTGGGCGCAAAGGCACGTGTTTTCATGTTCTCGCTTGCGATTGCGAATGATTTTTACGAAACCTATAAGGTGAAAAATTATGAAACCTACCGTTTCCACCTCGATCCCGAAATGGTTGAGTTTGTATACTATACACTTAATAGATACCATGAGCAGAAGGATGTTTTCATTGCAAAGTCACTTTTTTATATGCTTATGTCGGTATTCACGTCATGCAATATTGAGCAGACCCGTGAAAATATTATCGGAATAGATATCACCCGTCGGACGATGGAGTATATTTACGATAGATTAAGCGAGCCGCTGACTCTATCGGGGATTGCCGCGGCACTCGGTATCAATAAAACCGCACTGAACCATATTTTTGAGGATTATATTGGGTTCTCATTCAAAAAACTGCTTAATAACATGAGAATGGAAAGGGCACTGCGTTTACTTGAGGAAAGCGATCTTACCGTAACTCAGGTGGCATATGAATGTGGCTTTGGCAGTCTTCGCACATTCAACCGTGTCTTTGCTGCAAAAATGAATTGCAGTCCGACTGATTACCGAAAAGCAACTGCTGGAACTGAGTTTACAGACATATAATTTTTACGGAGGTATGACAAATGGAAAAGGGAAAACGTTTTTGGGGTCTGCATTTTGACTTCCATGCACAAAATCAGAACGAACTCGGAATCAGAACAGAGCCAGAGGATATAGAGCGTTATCTTCTCGCCGCAAAGCCCGATTTCGTTCAGTGTGACAGTAAGGGTCACGAGGGCAACAGCAGCTATCCGACAAAGGTTGGAAAGCCGGCGGCTCTTATTAAATCGGATAATCTTCGTGTTTGGCGCGATGTTACAAAGAAATATGATGTGCCGCTTTATGTACACTATTCGGGTGTTTGGGACGGTGAGTACGTTGATGCGCATCCCTCCGAGGGACAGAGAAAGGCAGACGGCTCGCTTACGGGCAGAATATCACTTTTCGGCTCGTATCTCGACGATTGTATGATTCCCCAGCTTAAGGAGTTTGC
>JAZNFB010000233.1:0-2461 GCA_045588895.1 Candidatus Flemingiibacterium sp. | reverse complement strand
AGACTCCATTACTGAAAAGTTTCTTGAGGGGATGAATGTTTATTATTCGATAATCCCTGATAAGAACTATTTTATCGCCGGAGAGAGCGGCAGACCTGCACTCGACTACGATAAGCTCGTTTCGATTATGAACGATAAGGTTGATAATGCTCAGTATATCGATATATTCCAGACGCTCACGATAGAGGACTATTACAGAACTGACACCCACTGGAGTCAGGACAGAATATACTCCACGGTTGAAAAGCTGGCAGGGGAGATGGGTATACTCGACCGAATTACTCCTTATTCTGACTACGCAGCTTACAATCTTGAGCCTTTCTACGGCGTTTATCTCGGTCAGTCCGGACTTCCCGTTAAGCCTGACACAATAACCTATATGCAGAGTGCTGATACTGAAATCGCGGTAGTCACCGGCGCTGAATTTTCCGGCGAGAAGGCTGTATACGAGCTCAGCGACTTTGAAAACCTTGACGGATATGATGTATTCCTCGGCGGCGCACAGGCACTTCTTACCATTGAGTGTCCGAACGCAAGAAGCGACAAGGAACTTTACATCTTCCGCGATAGCTTTGGTTCGAGCCTTACGCCTTATTTTACCGGAGTATACTCGAAGATTACGGTTGTTGACCTGAGATATGTCAATTCCATGATGCTGGGTTCTTTTGTTGATTTTGTCCCCGGCTCTGATGCGCTGTTTATCTATTCGACAACTCTGCTCAACAGCGCTTCCATTCTCAAATAAAACAACACATAAGAAAACCGTGTCCGTATGGACACGGTTTTTCGTGCCTTTTTCGGGCAAACTAGGCACGAGGTGAAGTAAATTGGAAGAAAATGAACGCGAACAGATAAAGGAATTTTCGTCAAGCGAAGCTGAAAGCAAAAGAGGGGAGATACAGTGTCTTTGCATAATCGGACAGGTAGAGGGACACCAGATACTTCCCGATGACACGAAGAGTACGAAATATGAGCACGTAATGCCTATGCTGGCGGCGGTTGAGGAAAGCGACGAAATTGAGGCGCTTTTGCTCCTTATCAATACGGTGGGCGGTGACGTTGACGCAGGACTGGCGATTGCTGAGTTGGTTGCCGGAATGAAAAAACCAACGGCATCGCTTGTGCTGGGCGGAGGACACTCGATCGGTGCGCCGCTTGCAGTGAGTGCCAAGCGCAGTTTTATAGCGCCATCTGCCGCTATGATGATACACCCGATCAGAATGACCGGTGTTGTCATAGGCGCGTCACAGACCTACAGATATATGGCACAGATGCAGGAACGGATAGTTGGCTTTGTTACCCGCAACTCGAATATTTCCCGGGAAAAGCTTATGGAGTATATGCTCTCTACTGAAAGTCTCGCAAACGATGTTGGTACTGTTATAACGGGTGAGGAGGCTGTGAAAAGCGGACTGATAGACGAATTGGGGACTTTATCCGACGCGCTGAGCTACCTCCATTCGCAGATCGAGAAACAGCGAGATTCAGCTCAAAAACACTCGGATGACGTTGATGAGTGACGATACTTCGAAAGTTGTTTTCCTTGTTTTTTCAGACAAAGTATGGTAATATATTAGACTGAAAAATAATGCATGTATTGCCGACAAATACATTTGACTCTGATTCGCGAAAGGAGAACATCAATGTCGTATCTGTCTTCAATTTTTCTCGGACTTATACAGGGTATAGCTGAGTTCTTGCCCATTTCCAGTTCGGGACATCTTTCAATCTTTCAGCATTTTTTTAATATGGATACAGGCGAGGGTGACCTGCTTCTTGAGGTGCTTTTGCATTTGGGCACACTCGTTTCGGTTTGCATAGTATATCGCCGCGATATTATCGAGATCATTGTTGACCTCATTGCTATGCTTCGTAATTACGGTCACCCCCTCCCGGGTAAGCAGAGACAGTATCCCGGAGTCAGAGTGCTTGTGATGATGTTTTTCGCAACACTGCCCCTGTTTTTGATATTGCCGATAAATGACCATGTTGAAAAGCTCTATGATAACACTTATTTCATCGGCATTGCACTTTTGCTAACCGGTACGATCCTGTTTATATCCGATAAGATGGTGTCCGGCCGTAAAAACGGAAGGAAAATGACTGTTGTTGATGCGCTCATCATTGGCCTTTGCCAGGCGGTAGCCACGATTCCCGGTCTTTCCCGCTCCGGAACTACCATCACCGCAGGTGTTGTTACGGGACTTGACAGAAAATTTGCTGTCAAATTCTCTTTCCTTATCTCGATACCTGCTGTTTTGGGTGCCAACATACTTACTATTGCTGATGTTGTTAAAGAAGGCAGCGTTGATGCATCGCTTATTCCGGTATATCTCGTCGGAATGGTCTTTGCAATAGTTTCCGGTTATTTCTGGATTAAATTTGTTCAGCTTATAACAAGCCGCGGCAAATTCGGAAACTTTTCCTATTACTGCTGGGGCGTCGGCGTTCTTACACTTAT
>JAZNFB010000232.1:0-4487 GCA_045588895.1 Candidatus Flemingiibacterium sp. | reverse complement strand
AACGGGGAGGATATTATTGTCAGCGTTAAGAAACGGTTCGGGCTTATCGAGAGCGATTTTAGGGATTATATTGCCGCAAAGTTCGGCATTTTGGCGGAGGTGAATTTTTATGAGTGACGGAGAGGTTGGCGTTGGTACGCTCATCGGATTTTTACGTGAGAAAAAGAGCATATGGCTTATTGGCGCTGTGCTTGTTATCGGAATAGGCTTGATGTTATTCGGGCAAGGCGGAGGGACTCATTACGGCGCGGATGATACCGAGGTAAGGGTCAGGGAGTTATGCGAGAGGATCGACGGGGTTTTTGATGTTCACGTTATGATAAGATTTGAGGACGATGCTGTCAAGGGAATTGCGGTCGTTTGTGATGGCGGTGACCGTGCAGAGGTGAAACTAAAGCTGACGGAGGTTTTGTGTTCATTATTCAGTATACCGTCAGCCTCAGTCAGCGTTATTGGCGGAAA
Source organism: Candidatus Flemingiibacterium sp. (assembly GCA_045588895.1). Classification (GTDB taxonomy): domain Bacteria; phylum Bacillota; class Clostridia; order Oscillospirales; family CAG-272; genus Flemingiibacterium. Next base: position 4,025 of record JAZNFB010000232.1, on the reverse strand, counting down.
ATAATCGGTAAGCGGAATAAAGTTCACTGATGAGGCATATGAATGTAACAAACCAATGAGAAAGGGGATCAATATGGACGAAAATATTATGAATCAAACCGAAGAGGAAATCGGCGCAGAGCTTGTCAGTGCAGACGAGGGCGGTCGGTTTGTACGGAGTGTCGGCAAGGTGAAGGAAATTGCAAAGAAGATAGGAGCGAGGAATATAGTTGTTGTCTGTTCACTGCTTCTTATCGGTGCTGCGGTTATACTTAATTTTGTGATGTTCGGTGACTCACAGCCGATTGTCGGCGAGGGTGATATGCTCGGCAGCGGAATTACGGCAAATGGAGATGACGGCGCGGCAGGTGAGATTGACGACAGCTATTTCGCATCCGCTCAGTTAAGCCGTAAGCAGGCACGCGATCAGGCACTTGCGGTTTTGCAAACGGTTGTTGACAGTTCAAGTGCAGACGCCGCAGCAAAGGAGCAGGCATCGAGCGATATCAGCCGTATTGCATCGGAGATACGTGCCGAGGCAGACATTGAAACGCTTATTAAATCGAAGGGCTTTGAAAACTGTGTTGCGGTTATCGGAGAGGGAAGCGCAAGCATAATTGTCCGCTCGGACGGCTTACTTCCGAATGAGCTTTCGCAGATCAAGGAGATTGTTTATGAGCAGGCGGGAATCGATCCTGTTGAGATCAAGATTATCGAGCAATCAACCTGAAATCCACCCCAAAAAGCAGGGACTGTCCCATCAAAGGCAGTCTCTTTTTGTATTCACACAAATGATACAGCATATGCCGATTTTTCAAGTTATTTATTAAAAAATATTCCTCGGTTGATTTGTTCATGAAAATATGGTAAAATAATAATCAGAGTTGGATTCCATAACCGTGAGGAGGAAAAATATGTACTACCGGCAAGGGCTTTTAGAGAAGCTTGAACGTAAATTCGGAAGATTTGCGATACGCAATTTAATGATGATACTCGTCGGTGCAATGGGTATTGTTTACGTTATGGATATGATGTTTTCGGCATCAATGGGTGTTTCACTTTGGTCAAGGCTAGTTTTTGACCGCACTGCCATAATGAACGGCGAGGTCTGGCGAATTGTAACATTCCTTTTTCTGCCGCCGTCCTCATCGGGAATTATCTGGACGCTTATCTCGCTTTATTTTTACTGGTTTGTCGGTACGTCGCTGGAGGAACGCTTCGGAGCTTTCGGCTTTAATGCGTACTACCTGCTCGGTGCTGTCGGTGCAATCGTATCAGGAATTGTCACCGGCTTTGCGACCAATACCTATCTTAATTTAACGCTCTTTATCGCGTTTGCCATATTGTATCCGCGTTACGAGCTGCGGCTGTTTTTCTTCATTCCGATTGAAGCACGTTGGTTTGCACTGGTCGATATTGCATTGCTTGTCTGGATGTTTATTGAAAGCGGATGGTCACAGCGCATAGCCCTTATTGCGGCGATTATAAATCTGCTCATTTTCTTCACGCCGCATCTTATCGATCATGTAAAAACGCTTTATCGCCATATCAAATGGAAACGGAATTTTAAATAGACACGAAGGGAGTCGGTGACTGTATCGGCTCCTTTTTGCGCCACACGACTAACTTCAGCCGCAAAGCGGCGTTTCTGCACGACAGAAACAGTGAACTCCCTGAGCCGCCGCCACCTTACGAGGGCGGCTATGGTGCTTCGTTGTTTCTTTTGGTGGCGGAAATTAATGATAAACTGTATTTTACAGTATTAAAACACTTTACATTTAAAATGATTTGTGGTATACTATAATATACGAACAAATTTTCTGCGAGGTGAGAATTATGGACAGATTCAAGCTCCATTCTCCATATAAACCGACGGGTGATCAGCCTGCCGCTATAGATAAGCTTGCCGCAGGTGTTGAAGCAGGACTTAAAAATCAGACCTTGCTTGGTGTAACCGGCTCCGGTAAAACCTTTACTATGGCTAATATTATCGCAAAGGTTAACCGTCCAACGCTTGTGCTTGCCCATAATAAAACGCTTGCAGCACAGCTTTGCTCGGAATTTCGTGAGTTCTTTCCCGAAAATGCAGTTGAATTTTTCGTTTCGTATTACGATTATTATCAGCCCGAGGCATATATTCCCGGCAAAGATATGTACATTGAAAAGGACAGCTCTGTCAACGATGAAATTGATATGCTCCGTCACAGCGCAACAAGCTCACTTTTTGAGAGGCGCGACGTTATAATCGTTTCGAGCGTTTCATGTATATATTCTCTCGGTGATCCTGCCGAGTATCAGTCAATGCTGATTGCGCTTCGTCCGGGTATGCTTATGGAGCGCGACGAGCTTACAAAGCGACTCATTTCGATGTCTTATGACCGTAACGATATGAATTTTATCCGTGACAAATTCCGTGTCCGCGGTGACGTTGTTGAGGTGAGACCAGCATCGAGCGGCGACAAGGCGATACGTGTCGAATTTTTCGGTGACGAAATTGAACGTATCTCCGAGATAAACACTGTTACAGGTGAGCTTTTACGCACGCTTTCATATGTGGCGATTTACCCTGCGACGCACTATGCCGTTTCGGACGAGAGACGTGAGGCAGCACTTCGTGAAATTGAGGACGAGCTCGTAGAGCGTGTCGATTTCTTCCGCTCACAGAATAAATTTCTTGAGGCACAGCGTATTGAGGAGCGTACACGCTATGACCTTGAGATGCTTCGCGAGATCGGTTTTTGCTCGGGTGTTGAAAACTATTCCCGAGTTATGGCAGGACGTGAGCCGGGTTCAACCCCGTATACGCTGCTTGACTATTTTCCAAAGGATTTTCTGCTTTTTGTCGATGAGTCGCACGTAACGCTTCCGCAGGTCAAGGGCATGAGTGGCGGTGACCGTGCCAGAAAGAAAAATCTTGTTGAGTTCGGCTTCAGATTGCCCTCTGCGTTTGACAACAGACCGCTTTTCTTTGATGAATTTGAATCAAAGCTGAATCAGACAATTTTTGTCAGCGCCACGCCATCTGATTATGAAAAAAAACACTCCTCGCAGACGGTTGAGCAGATTATCCGTCCGACGGGGCTGCTTGATCCAGAGGTGGAGGTCAGACCGGTTGAGGGACAGATTGATGATCTTATAGGTGAGATTCATGCAAGGGTTGAGCTTGGTGAGCGCGTACTTGTGACAACGCTGACCAAGAAAATGGCTGAGGACTTAACGGAATATCTCGAAATGAACTTGATCAAGGTCAAATATATTCACCATACGATTGAAACGATGGAGCGAAGCGAGATAATACGTGATCTTCGTCTAGGTGTTTTCGATGTGCTTGTTGGAATCAACCTGTTACGTGAGGGACTTGACATTCCCGAGGTTTCACTTGTGGCGATACTTGATGCGGACAAGGAAGGCTTTCTCCGCTCGGAGACCTCTCTTATACAGACGATCGGTCGTGCTGCACGTAATTCTGACGGCAAGGTTATCATGTACGCCGATTCGGTGACTCGCTCAATGCAGGCGGCTATTGACGAAACCAACCGCCGACGCGAGCTTCAAAAGGCATACAACGAGGCAAACGGTATCACGCCGCAGACCATTAAAAAGAGCGTGCGTGACCTTATCGAAATCGGCAAAAAGGAAGCCGAGGCATCGCCCGAAAAGAAATATAAGGATACACTGCGAGAGAAAAAGAAGCTTACCGCAGACGAAAAGAGTGCGCTTATCGACGAGCTTACGGCAGAGATGAAGGCGGCGGCGAAGAAGCTTGAATTTGAGCGTGCGGCGTATTTGCGTGACAAGATAAAAAATTTACAGGGTGTATAACCCGATGCAGGAGAAAATAAATGGCAGATTTGGTAATGCGCGGTGTTCGCGTACACAATTTAAAGGATGTTGATCTGACAATCCCACGGGACAAGCTTGTTGTTTTCACGGGACTTTCAGGCTCCGGAAAATCCTCGCTTGCTTTTGACACCATATATGCAGAGGGACACAGACGCTTTGTTGAATCGCTGTCGAGCTATGCGAGAATGTTTTTAGGTCAGCTC
>JAZNFB010000231.1:0-6892 GCA_045588895.1 Candidatus Flemingiibacterium sp. | reverse complement strand
TGTATATGCAGAAGCTCCGGGTGATTTTTCGTATAGTCACGCATGAAATCGAGCATCTCATCGTTGACCTTTTCGGCTCCCATGCTTCCGCCGCAGGAAAGCAAGAGATGCTTATATTTGCCCGTAATACCGAGCTTTTCTCTTGCCGCAGCGTATTCGAGAGACGAAAACTCCGGCTTTATCGGGTTTCCAACCTTGACTATCTTATCTTTATAAGCTTCACCGAGAGCCGCAGCCGTAGCATCGAAATTGGTATAAATGCGGTCAACACAGCCGGCAAGCATTTTAACTGCAACACCGGGTATGGCGTTAGACTCATGTATCGCTGTCGGTATACCCATAGATGCCGCAGCCTTTAAAAGCGGCCAGCAAACGTAACCGCCCGTGCCGACAACAAGATCGGGTTCAAACTCACGAAGTATCTTCTTTGCCTTTTTCGGTGAGGTAAACGCAAGCCAGGCTGATTTGATATTATACGGAGTCAGCTTACGCTTAAAGCCCTGAACCTCAACATGGTGGAGCTTATAGCCCTCCTTTGGAACGAGCTTGTTTTCGATTCCCCTTGACGTTCCGACAAATTCGATAACCGAGCCGGGGATATTTTCTCTGATATTGTTTGCGATGGCGATTGCCGGATTAACGTGTCCGCCTGTGCCGCCGCCTGTCATCAAAACCTTCACCTTGGTTCCTCTTTTCTATTTTGTCTGTTTTGAAAAGCGTGATATTGAAAGAACAATTCCCATTTCCGCAAGAAGTACGAGTAATGACGAGCCGCCGTATGAGAAGAATGGTAGTGAAATTCCCGTATTGGGGATGGAATTGGTTACAACGGCGATGTTGAATACCGCCTGTATCGCTATTTTACCGATGATACCCATAACGAGCAGCTTGGAAAAAATGTCGGGAGCATTCATCGCAATAACGATACCACGCCATATAAGGAGCGTGAAAAGAAGTATCACCGCAACCGCGCCGACAAAGCCAAGTTCCTCGCAGACTATTGTGAATATAAAGTCATTCTGCGGCTGAGAAACGTACATATGCTTCTGATAGCTGTTTCCGAGTCCCATGCCGAAAAATCCGCCCGAGCCGATTGCATAAAGTCCCTGCAGGGTCTGATATCCGCCGCCCTGAGGATCGTTTTCGGGATGAAGCCAGATGTCAAATCGGCGCTGTGCGTGCGGAAGAACACTGATAAGTATCGCAAGAATAGCGCCGCCTGCACCGATTCCGGGAATCATCCAAAAGCTCGGCGCACCGCTTGCATAAATCAGTATGACGCCGATAAGCGCCATAATTATCGTACCCGAAAGATGCTTTTCGAGCAAGACAAGCACGCAGACAACCCCTGTTATAAAAAGCGGAGTGAAAACGCCGTATTTATATCTTTCAAGCTTATTTGCAGGCGCAGTAATACGCTCATAAAAGCGGTCAAAATACCACGCAAGCATCATCGCAAGAGCGAGCTTCATAAACTCAGAGGGCTGTATCTCCGTGATACCGAGGTTGATCCAACGTCTCGCGCCGCCGTGTTCGATTGTAAGTCCCGGTATCGGCAGCGGAACGATAACCATTATAATGAGAAAGACTACAAAAACGGGAACAGAAAGCTTTCGTATAATCTCCGGCGGAAAGAACTTTATAATGCCTGCCATAACGAGAAGCCCGCCGATTGCAAAAACGAACTGTCTTAAAATGATATAATAGCTGTCGCCGTATGTATTTTTCGAATAAGCATAGCTTGCCGAATAAACCATTACCGTTCCGAAGGCAAGAAGCGCCAGAACGATGATGAAGAATACATAATCGATGCTTCCCTTTTCACGAACAAGATCATGAGTCACAAGCTCGCGCTCAGCAACGGCTTTTTTATTGACCGTATAATTTTTCCGGAGCCACTGGCGAACCTGCTCAATTTTTCCCGGTTTTTCCTTGACCTTAGCGGCAGGCACAGTTTTTTGCACCTGCACGGGACGCATATTTGTCCTCGTCTCTTGTGGATTCGCTGTGGACTGTTGTCTCTGTGTCGCCTTTGACTGCTGTACGCTGTAGGTTGTTTTCACCTGTGGACGCTGCCCCTGTGTATAACGACGATTCTGTGTTGCACCGTTACCGGAGCCTTGATTTGCCGCACGTCTTATCTGCACAGTATTCCCCGGCTGACGTGTCTGCTGATGTGCTTGCGGCTGACGTGTTTGTGATGTTTTATTCCCGGTATTTTTCTGCGGCGTATTGCTTGCACGCCGTGCTGTATTATCGGTTTGACGGTAATGATAGTTTCTGTTATCTCCGTGCAAACAAATCACCTCTTTTTTCTTTTATATTCCAAAATATGCGATCACGCCTGCAATGACTGTCACAAGCGAGAATACGCCAACAATTTTGAGTTCAGACCATCCGCATTTTTCAAAATGATGATGTATCGGTGCCATTTTGAAAAGACGCTTTTTGGTGAGCTTATAATATCCCACCTGGAGCATGACCGAAGCGGCTTCACAGATATAAACGATACCGACTATAACGATTATAAGCGGTTCATTTATCATATAAGCCATACCAATCGCAAGACCGCCAAGAAAAAGCGAGCCTGTATCACCCATAAAGACGCGTGCCGGATAGAAATTATAAACAAGGAAACCAAGGCACGCACCCATTGTTATCGCCGAAACGAGAACAGTCGGCAGTGCCGGTACGATAAATCCGACAACCGCGAAAAACGCACCGAGCGCAAGAGTTACGCTTGAAGCAAGGCCGTCGATTCCGTCCGTCAGATTGACCGCATTAACGATACCCGTTATAAGAAGTATTGATATAATGTAATAGAATATACCAAGGTCAAGCGATATATCGGTAAACGGGAGCGCAAACTCGGTTGTTATATTGCCCGTTAATTTGAGTGCGGCGAGAAAAAGCCCTGCCGAGATAAGCTGAAGTAAATATTTCTGTGCGGCAGTAAGTCCCTCGTTTCTGTGATTTTTGAATTTTGTCAAGTCGTCAACTATACCGATAGCACCGTTCGCAAGGGCAAACAGCATAACGATAACAGCCGTCGTAAGCCCTTCGCCTGCACCGTTTATATTTGCGAAAATTGCAACACCGGCAAAAACGATAATCGCCGCCGCAATAAAGCAGATACCGCCCATAGTCGGTGTACCCTCTTTATTCTTGTGCCATCGTGGACCGATATCGAGTATCTTCTGTCCCATTTTCATGCCGCGAAGCTTTGGGATAAGTATTCTCGCAAAAATTGCTGTTAGTGCGAATGTTAAAGCAAGCGCTGTGATGAAATATACTATCATGACTGTCTCCTTACGCCTGTGATTCTGTTTTTTCGTCCGTAAGACGCTTGAGTTCTTCGATAACACGCTCAAGACGTACCGCACGGCTTGCCTTGAAAAGCACGGCATCTCCGCGGCGAACCAGATCAAAAACCGTCCTTGCCACGGCACTTACATTCTCCGTATTTGTGTTAACGCTGATATTTTCGGGCTTCATTGCATGGTTGATAGCACCGAGCGCAATATTCTCCGCTTCACGTCCGAATGTTACGAGATTTGAAATATGTCTTGCGGCAACGAGCGTTCCAACCTCCATATGAAGCTGCTTTGAATATTCTCCAAGCTCACGCATATCTCCAAGCACCGCAACACTGCGGCAATTATTCTTTTCTGCCATACGGCGAAGCACTTCAACTGCCGCCTTCATTGATTCAGGACCTGCATTGTAACAGTCCTCGATTATCGTAATACCGCCGTATTCGTAAATATTCTGTCTCATTCCCGTATTGCGGAAGGACATAAGACCACGCTTGATATCCTCGTCACTCATGCCGAGAAGAACACCGACAACAAATGCATAAGTTGCATCGTAAACATTATGCCGTCCTATAGTCGGGATTCTGACGTTGGTAACAACACGCTTCCCTGCAACTAAATCAAACTCCGTGCTGTCCTCATATTCGCGTATATTCAGCGCTCGGTAATCGGCAAGCGGATTCTCAAGTGAAACGAAGATGATATTCTGTTTAAGCTTACCCTTCTGCGCAAAAAGCATCGGCTCGTCGGCGTTAAGTATAACATATCCGTCCTCGGGAACGCCCTCAACAATTTCAAGCTTCGCACGGCAGATATTCTCGCGTGAACCTAAATTTTCGATATGTGAGTTTCCGATGTTGGTGATCAGAGCAATATCCGGCGTTGCGGTGTGCGTCATGCGTGAAATTTCGCCAAGTCCGCTCATACCCATCTCAAGCACGCAGACCTGTGAGCTCTCCGGCATCATTAAAACAGAAAGCGGCATACCAATCTCATTATTGAAGTTACCCTCTGTTTTATGAGAAACATAATTTGCGCTCGTCACGGCATAAACAAATTCCTTTGTGGTCGTTTTACCGACGCTTCCCGTAACGGCGATGGTTTTGGGATGTATACGCTCCTTATAAGCCGCGGCAATTTTACCGAGTGCCTCAAGTGAGCTTTCGCAAACAAATATACGCTCTGCCTGCTCCTCAGTTATCCCCTCGGGAATACGCTCGGCAACGGCTATAACAGCACCGCGTGTCAATGCCTGTGAAATATAGTCGTGACCGTCAAAACGCTCGCCCTTAAGCGCAACAAACAACGCTCCCGACTCTGCTTCACGAGAATCGGTTACAATCGCGGTAATATCATCACAAAGTGAAGTATCAACACCCAAAACACGGGCAATTCCCCTTGTATCAAACACCGCTTTATTATACTTAATACCCATATTTAAAAGTCCTTTCTCTTGATATGACCGCAAAAATCAATTCTAAACGGCACTCTCGCCGTATATTTTTCTGACACAGTCGAGAACTATCGCCGATTCGGAAAACGGATGCTTGCCCGATTCGTCAATCTCATAGTCCTCGTGTCCTTTTCCTGCAAGAAGAATTATATCATAGGGACGGTGATTTTCGATAACCCAGCGTATCGCCTTATCACGGCGTTCTATAACCTTGCAGTCAGCACCCTCTGCCGCCGCACGAAGGATATCACATATGATAGCGCGCGGATTCTCGCTTCGGCTGTTATCTGCCGTGATAACCGTCAGGCCTGCAAGTGTCGTTGCAATACGTCCCATTATCGGACGCTTACTTCTGTCTCTGTCGCCGCCGCAGCCAAAAACCACAACAACTCTGCCGCCCGGCTTTTTGAGTGCAAGCAGAGTGTGAAGCACGTTTTCAAGCGCATCCGGCGTATGTGCATAGTCGATAAACACATCAAAATCACACTCTTTGGGAAGCGGCACTTTTTCCATCCGACCGGGAATCTGCGGACAATTTGCAAGAGCTGACACGATAACCTCGGGCTTTATATTAAAAAGACGCGCACAGCTGATTGCCGCAAGTGTGTTCGATGCCATGAACCGTCCCGAAACAGGGCAGCTTATTTCCCATGAATCATTTTTGTCGCAAAAATCGTAAGCTATTCCACATAAGCTATCGGAGCGCAGTAACTTTGCCGTATAATCGGCTGAATCCGAAGATAGCGAATATGTAACCGACGGAATCTCTATTTCAGAACAAAGACGTTCCGAAACCCTTGTGTCCGCATTTATAACCGCTGCATCACACAGATCAAACAGCCGGCGCTTTGCAAGGTAATAATCCTCCATCGTTTCATGATAATCAAGATGATCCTGCGTAAAGGTCGTGAAAATACCGGCTGTGAAACGAAGCGGATCGAGTCTATACTGCGAGAGCGAATGTGACGACGCTTCCATAAATACGATCTCCACGCCTGCATCCGCCATTTTTTCAAGCTCGGGATACAGCACCTCGGGAGACGGAGTTGTCATCGAGTTTACATTCGAATCGGGACTGTCCGAGAGGATGTCACATTCATCGCCGATGAAACATTTCACCGTGCCTATAACTCCCGTGACATAGCCTGCCGCTTTGAAGATCTCACGCAGAAAAAACGTCGTTGAGGTTTTGCCGTTAGTACCCGTAACCGCAACCAAAATCATACGGTCAGACGGTCGGCGGCAATATTCGTTCCACATATGAGCGGCGGCAAGACGTGCATTTGATACGACGATATATTTTATCTCGGGATGAGACTCAAGATAGGGCGTTACACGCTCGCAAACTATGAGTCGTGCCCCGTGCTCCACCGCCGTACAGATAAAATCGTGACCGTCAACCTTTCCGCCCTTTATACAGATGAATGTGTCTGCGTTTGTACATTCAAGAGAGTTTGTTCGAAGTCTGCCGCATTCACATTCGAGCGAATCAAGATTTGTTCTTATAATAACGATATTTTTTGTCAGTTCTTTGATAGTTGCCATAATACCCTCCGCGTTATATCTTTTGTAAAATATTTACGCAGATGAGGGCACGATTATGACATCAGTCCGTACCGTCCATATATCGGAATTCGACTGTTACAATCGTTCCCGGCGCAACTTCGGTTCCTGCCTCGGGCGACTGGGATATAACAAGTGCACCCGTTCCGACATTATAGTTTGTCGCACCTTGTATCTTTATATTCAGCTTTGCATTTACAAGCACCTTATTACAATTGTTTGCAGTCTGACCGACAACATCGGGAACCGTTACCGTATCGGACGGCGCTTTGTCTCCCGTGTACAGATAAACAATACCGTTATCGGTTGAAAGTCTTGTTCCGCCGGCAGGAGTCTGCGCAACGATGGGATCGCTGTTCGAGCCGATTATCTTAAACTGAAGCTTACGGTTTGTTAAGTGAAGTGTTGCATCCTCGGTTGTCCAGCCTGTGAAATCGGCAACGCCAACGTCTATAGATGCAAGCTCCTCCTCCGTATACTGCGGCTCATAACCGAGATACGGCATTGCAACAGAGAGGAAATTTGAGATATAAGGAGCAGCAACTATACTTCCGAAAGAACC
>JAZNFB010000230.1:0-4764 GCA_045588895.1 Candidatus Flemingiibacterium sp. | reverse complement strand
AGCGTGGTTTCTGCCTGGTTTCCGAAAATTCCGAAAAGGACTGCCGCTGCCGGAGTTTGTTCATGCATTATAACACCGTATATCGGCGCGAACATCTGATTTGAGTTTGTATATGTGTCAGTTCCGATAATTCCACTCATTCCGAGAAGGAAAAAGAACACCGGGAAATTACCGAGGACTATAAACATATTAACACTTACGAGACGCGTAAACTTATTTGCGAAATGTTTAAAGAAATTCGCTAAATTTTTTGGGCCTTCAGGCTCTTTTTTAACTCCTTTACCCTCCGCATTGAAATTGAAGAGCTTGATTTCTTTTCCGAAAATTTTCAAGGCTGTAAGTATCCTTTCAATTAATAGTATAGTATAGTCAGATATAAACGTAAATCAAAAACAGCATGAGCAGCACATTAACGCAGACGAGCGTACTGATTCGAAGAAAAACTGCCGTATAGCTTAATGTACGTCGGCTTTTGAGCACAGGATGGCGCTCCGGATAATAAAACTGCAGGGCTTCAACCGAGAGAAGTGCATGCAGCATTGACATTGCATACGCGGCACACAGGTATACGATCGAATCGAGCAAGAGACCGATACGCGTTGAAAACTGGAGCATGGTCATCGCAAAGCCGAAAAGCAGTCCGCGGTAAAGAAGTGCCACTGCAGAAACGACCGTCGTGAAGATCGTGAAGCCTGCGAAGAAAACAGCCGCGAAAATCCATATCTCATGCAGTATGCAGTCTGCCGCAACGCGAACGACATCCGCAGGAGAGGTGCATTTATAAAAGAGCGCGAGGAAGTAGCGTTCTATCAGATTGTCGTAAAGCTCGGATTCACCTATGCCGAGGAGTCTGTAAATTGCGCACCCCAAAAATGTACCGAATATGAAAAATGCAGATGCGGCAAGCAGTGCTGTACGCCGATCGAGTACGGATGGAGCTCGTCCGAGAGGAATGTTATTATTCAATCAAATCACCGCCATAGTTTTTTTATACATTCTATGCGGTGTGGACGTGCCTTATGACTTATGCGCCAAACGATTTTGACATTTCTTCTGCACGCTCTGTGCAGGCACGCATTGCGCGGTCGATGGTTTCATCGGTTTTTTCAGCAAAAAAGACATTCATTGCACGCTCGGTCGTACCGTTTGGAGAGGTTACCGCGCGGATAAGCTCGGCAGGAGTTTTGCCCGATGCCATGAGCATTTCGGCGGAACCGATGACTGTGCGGCAGATGGCTTCAAGCAAGGTTTTATCATCACATTCAAGCCCCTGAGCCTTTGCGGAGCGAACCATTGCATCAATGAAATAATAGAAATATGCAGGCGAGCTTCCGTTTGCGCAGATGACTGTGTTAAGCTCTGATTCATCAAGGGATAATGTCATACCCGCGCTGTTGAAGATACTGCGGACAAGCTCGAAGTCACCGTCGGAAACTGCGTCGTTTTTACAGAGTGCTGTGACACCGTGACCGATTTGAAGTGGGGTATTCGGCATACAGCGTACAACTGCCGCATCGTGACCGAGCATTTTTGAAACAGCCTTTGTTGAAATTCCGGCGGCTATTGAAATGAAGACCTTTTTGTCTATATCGGTGACGCCCTCTGCAACATCGGTGAGCACCTCTTTGTAATTCTGCGGCTTAACAGCTAAAAGAATAAATTCGCTCGCATTGCAGGCATCCGCAAGAGTCGGTGCGACGTTTATACCGCGCTCGGCAAAAACTGCGGATTTTTCTGCGAATTTATCGTATACGGTTATTAATCCGGCACTGCAGCCTGCATTCAGCATACCGTTGATTATAGCGGATGCCATATTGCCCGTGCCGATAAATGTGATGGTTTTCATGGGTTCTCCTTTTTGTTATCAATAATAACGTTCTCTCATTATACCACATCCTTACGCATTTCGCAAGAAATTTACAAAATAGTTTACATAAACACAATAATATGATAAAATATTCAAGGATATTTGCCGTCACCCCCTTGAAAAAAGGAAAGATATGGTGTATAATATCAGTTAGGATATTTTTGCCGGGAGGGAACAGACGTGAATCGTGCCGCGATATACAAAATATTTTCAAGTATTCCTCCACTCTCGACAGAAAGACTTACGCTCAGGCGCATGAAGGTTTCCGATTGGAAGGATATGTATGAATATTCCAAAAAAGAGTGCGTTACGAGATATCTTCTTTGGGATCCTCATAACACTCCCGAGCAGACGCAGGATTATCTCAGATATCTGCAGACACGTTACCGTACGGGAGATTTTTACGACTGGGCGGTCGTTGACAGAAAATCCGGTAAAATGATTGGAACCTGTGGCTTTGCAAGTCTTGATTTTCACAATAATGCGGCAGAGGTTGGATATGTTCTGAATCCCGACTATTGGGGACAGGGAATTGCCGCAGAGGCGCTACAGGCTGTTCTCAAATTTGGTTTCATGGAGCTTAACATCCACCGCATAGAGGCAAAATACATTATCGGTAACGATCCCTCAAGACGTGTTATGGAAAAATGCGGTATGAGCTTTGAGGGGGTTAAGCGTTCATCGATGTATATAAAGGGAGAGTATCGGGATATCGGCATATGCTCGATTATTTCAGATGAATATATAAGAAATCGTTAATATTTCCGAGGAAATTATGATAGAGATTAAAAATAATGTTATATCACTTATCGGCATGACCGGCTGCGGAAAATCGAGCGTCGGGCGAATCCTTGCAAAAAAGCTCGGTGCACGTCTTGTTGACCTTGACGACGAGATCGTTTTGCGCCACGGAGAAATTAAAAAGATATTTGCCGAGCGTGGTGAAGCGGAGTTTCGAAGGCTCGAATTTGAAACGCTTTCGGATGTTATTTCAAATGGAAAAGGCGAGCTTACTGTTCTTTCTTGCGGCGGAGGGGTTCCGACATACGAGCCGAGCCGTGAGCTTATTGCAGATAAAACCACAGTTATATGGCTTCGTCGCAGTGCAGACAGTGTTGCGGCGGACGAGAGGGTTTTAATGAGACCGCCGATAAACGGTGACATTGACAATTATAAAAGGTTACTCGACATAAGATATCCGCTTTACAGAAAAACTGCACATTATTCATTTTATAACGCATTTCCGCAGCGTACTGCAGCGGCGATAATAAAAAAGCTTTTGACGGACACAACAAAATAATATTAAAAGGAGAAAAAACATGAAGATCAGAAATCTGATAGATTTTAACGATATGACGCTTGACGAATGGGAAGAGCTGCGTACTCTCGCATTCAGAATCAAAAAATCCCCGGCAGAGTACCGTGACGTCTGCAAGGGAAGAATTATGGCAACACTTTTCTATGAGCCTTCGACGAGAACGCAGATGTCATTCCAGACAGCGATGATGCGTCTTGGCGGTAAGATCATCGGCTTCTCAGATCCGAACTCCAGCTCCGTTTCTAAGGGTGAGACGCTTCGCGATACGGTTAAGATTGTCAGTGCTTATGCTGATATCGTTGTTATCCGTCATCCTGTTGAGGGCGCGGCATATGCATCAAGTCTTTATTCGCACGTACCTGTCATCAATGCAGGCGACGGCGGTCATCTCCATCCGACACAGACACTCACCGACCTTATGACAATCTCAGAGCTTAAGGGAAAAACAAGCGGTCTGACAGTCGGCTGTTGTGGTGACCTTCTCAACGGACGCACCGTACATTCGCTCCTTCGCGCGCTGATGAGATTTGAAAATAACCGCTTTGTACTCATTTCAACACCGGAGCTGAGACTTCCTTCTTACGTTGTTGACGAGCTTAAGGCAAATGGCTGCGAAATCAAGGAGGTTTCAACGCTTGAAGAATGTATCGGTGAGCTTGATGTTCTCTATATGACACGAATCCAGCGTGAGCGCTTCCGTTCACCAGAGGAATATGCACGTCAGGCAGGCGTTTACCGCTTGACATCTGATAAAATGCAGCTTGCAAAGGCTGACCTTGCCGTGCTTCATCCGCTTCCGAAAGTTGATGAGATCTCATTTGAGCTTGACGATGATCCGAGATGTGTATATTTCGAGCAGGCTGAAAACGGTATGTTCATCCGTATGGCACTTGTTGCAAGACTTGTCGGCGCAGAGCGTACGGGACGTGCACCTGCATATCCGCTCCCCGAGAAGCCGTTCTGTTCAAATCCGCGTTGTATCTCAAATCATGAGAAGTATCTGCCGTATCTCACAAAGGAAATTGACGGTGAGGTTCGCTGTCATTACTGTGACCACAAAATAAAATAAACGATAGCCTCCCAAGCGTTAATTTATTGCAAGGGAGGCAGTTTTATGTCAAGCGTCGATCACAAATGTATGAGGCATCGCCGCGGGAATTAAAAGCACACGTGAATTTTCGCGGTTGGCAGCTTCAAGTGCACTGACGGTGGTGTTGTAGCGTTTTGCGATCTGCCATGGGGTTTCATTCTTTGAGGGATAACAGAGCGTCATGGCACTGTCATTTGATGTCTGGCGCGGCTCGCCGATCAAGCGAACAGTTTCAACAACACGACGGCGTGAACGCTCAAAAAGCTCGGTGCAGAGAGACACCTCAAAATCAAAGCTGATACGCTCGTTGTCGATTCTTGCGCGAAGGTCGGAAACGCTTGGTAAAGAGTTATATGCAAACGGCTCTTTGATATCCGGAGCGCTCATTTCACATCGAATCGGAAGCGTGAAATCCGAAGAGGTAAAACCGCCGGCGTTATCTGAAAGGATGCATGAAACAGAGGCATTTCCGTTCATGACAGCACGGCC
>JAZNFB010000229.1:0-11461 GCA_045588895.1 Candidatus Flemingiibacterium sp. | reverse complement strand
GCAACAGCTGCATCAGCCTGCTCGGGTGTAAGTACAGTTCCTGCGCCAACGAGCATATTCGGGAACTCTGTTGTTATACGCTTGATAGCCTCGGCAGCACAAGCGGTACGGAATGTGATCTCCGCAACGGGAAGTCCGCCCTTGCAAAGCGCACGTGCAAGCGATATTGCCTGCTCAACATCGTCAATTTTTACTACGGGCACGATACCGTAAAGTCCAATTTTCTTAAGAATTTCGTTCATTTCTCTACTCCTTAAAAATTATTTATAAAATGCCTTAATGGCTTTGTGTACCATGTAAACATCATACTTCGCAACAAGCTCATAGGGGGCGTGCATCGAAAGAACCGGAACGCCAAGGTCAATAACGTCTATGTTGTTATTAGCAATAAACTTCGCAACGGTTCCGCCGCCGCCGAGGTCAACCTTACCAAGCTCCGCCATCTGCCAGTCAACGCCGTTTTCGTTAAATGTATTGGTTACAAACGAAACAAACTCCGCCGCCGCATCGGATGTGCCCGATTTACCTCTTGCGCCCGTATACTTCGAGAGAACAACACCGTGGTTGAGATATGCGGTATTGCGTTTTTCAAACACCTCGGGGAAATTCGGGTCGTATGCAACATTAACGTCAGCAGAAAGACACTTGGAGTTTGCACGTACCACTCTCGGATTGCCGCCGAGCGCAATTGCAATCTCCTCGATAAGGTCAGCAAGAAGCGCACACTGCATACCGGAAACGCCGTCAGAGCCGACTTCTTCCTTATCTGCGATAATATTAAGAAGCGTGTGCGGAGAATCTTCGGATTCAAGCATAGCAGTGATCGAGGGATATGCACAAACACGGTCATCGTGTCCGTAAGAGCCGATCATAGAACGGTCAAAGCCGATGTCACGTGCCTTGGTTGCGGGAACGGCACAAAGCTCGGAGCTGATGAGGTCCGCTTCGGTGCACCCATACTTTTCGTTCAGCATCGAAAGGACGGTCAGCTTAACCTTATCGGAAACCTTTTCGTCATCGTAAGGCTCACTTGCCGCAAGTACGTTAAGCTGTTCGCCCGTGATAGCATCGCCGACATTCTTCTGATACTGGAGCTGTGAAATATGAGGTGCAAGGTCTGTAATATAGAATACGGGATCACTTTCGTCCTCGCCGATTGAAACTGTAACATCCCCATCAGGCTTGCAGATAACGCCGTGAAGCGAAAGAGGTGTTGCAACCCACTGATATTTCTTTATGCCGCCGTAATAATGTGTTTTAAAGAAGCAAAGCTCACTGTCTTCAAAAAGCGGCTGTGGCTTGAAGTCAACTCTCGGTGAGTCGATGTGTGATGCTGTGATACGAATACCCTGTTCAATTGATTCGCTTCCGATTCTGAACATGAAAAGGCTCTTGCCACGGTTGTTGAGATAATACTTTCCGCCGCGCTCGAGTTTATCGCCGATCTTGTAGGGCTTGTAACCCTCTTTTTCGATCATAGCGATGCTCTCGGTTACAACCTCACGCTCGGTTTTACCGTTATCGAGGTACTTCTTGTAGCCTTCACAGTATGCATTGACGGTCTCCTTGTCTGCATTCTTTGTGTCAAATGCACTCTTGTTTTTGTAGACCAGCTTTTCAGAAAGAAGCTGTCCCTGTGTCTTTTCGTCCATTGTTATATCTCCTTAAATTTTATTCAAAATATAATTTGCGGTATTTTTCTGCCGCCTTCATAACCTTTTCAACATATAAGGCTGTTTCGTCAATTGGAATCGAGTCAAGCCTAACTCCGTCAGAGCTTATTTGGGGATCGTCAAGCCAGCCGCGTACACGTCCTACACCTGCATTATACGCCGCAAGAGCTTCCTCCCATGCGCCAAACTCATCATATAAATATGACAGCAGCCATGTTCCCCGATCAATATTCACCGTCGGCTCGAATATTCTCTCTGCCATAACATCCTCGCCAATTCTGAAGGCTATCCACTCATTGGTTTCGTCGATTATCTGCATCAAGCCCTTTGCGCCGACACGGGAAACAGCATCCTCCTTGAAGTCGCTTTCGGTTTTAATAACGGCATATATCATTTCCCTCGGAACGCCGTATTCGCGTGCACAGCTCTCAACGATCTCACTGTATTTAACAGGATAACGCTGAAGATCCATCTGCTCATGGAAGAAATCGACAAGGCTGAAGGCAACAACCGAGCCTATAATGAGAAGGGCTACTATTATCAGAAAAATTACAAGCTTACGCAAAATAGTTAATCTTTTCGAGGATATGCTCAACCTGTCCCTCGATGGCATCTATGCCGGAATTATTGTAAACGATGAAATCGCACGAATCCATGAAAAACTTATCCGATTTCTGCGAGCGTATACGCTTAACTGCCGTTTCCTCAGAAATACTGTCACGTGAAATTATACGGCGAATACGCACCTTTTCGTCGGCAATGACTCCAACTATGTAATCACAGTGACGGTCAAAGCCCGATTCAAAAAGCTGCGGTGCATCAACAACCGCAAGTGTATCTCCTGCCCTTTCACGCTCGGTCAGCCATGCGTTAATAGCATCAATAATATGACGGTGTGTAATACGGTTAAGCGCATTCTTTTTAACCTCACGCTTTTCGGAATCTTCCTCGCCGAAAACAAGCTCCGCAAGTCCGCGTCTGTCGAGCTTACCGTCAGAGAGAAGAATCCCCTCCCCGAAATATTCAACAAGCTCATTTAAACAAGGCTTTCCGGGCAGACATACTTCACGTGAAACCTTGTCAGTGTCAAGGCTCTTTACTCCGTGCGACATGAAGCAGAGCGAAACCTCACCCTTTCCGGCTCCCGTGCCGCCCGTAAGTCCGATAACACGCATATTGTTTATCATTGGTGTTCTCCTTAAAATAATAGTTAAAATGTTACAGGTGTGCAGTCCTCTTTTTTGCCCGATTCATCGGAACGGTATGCCGCTTCCATTATACGCTGGATATATGCACCGTCCGCAAATGAGGGATCTGTCTCTTTACCGAAATGTACAGCATCAAGGAATGAATACATAGAACCAACATGACCGCGAAGCCAACCGATCGGGGCTTTAACTCCCGGGAATACACCGCCGGGTGACGGATATCTTCCGCAGCACTCGATTTTTTTGAAGCCGCACTCGCCGCCAAGATCGCCGGATTTGTCATTGCAGTCATAGAACCATAGCCAATTAGGCTCCATAAGATCAAATTTAAGTGCACCCTTTTCGCCGTAGACTTCGATTGAAAAGTCGTCATTTGTACCCGTTGCAAGCTTTGAAGCGGATATTGTTCCCTTTGCGCCGCATTCAAGCTCGGCAATCATATAAAACGCCTCGTCTGCATTGGTACGCCATTCACTTCCGTCCATACCGCGGCGTATCGGATGCGCAATCTGTGAGCTTCCGTAAATATTCTTAAAGCTACCGCAAAGATGGTAAACAAGGTCAATCGCGTGTGAGCCGAGGTCAAAAAGCACACCGCCGCCGCAGACGGTTTTGTCCTGCTTCCAGCCTGCGTTTTTGTTGAGGTCGGTACAAGATGAGTGAAGAAAATCACATCTGAAGCTGATAATGCGTCCGAGTCTGCCTTCGTTCACAAGCTCCTTTGCACGCATGACAGGCGAAAGAAAACGTGTATTGAAAACGATCTGCGCAGTGATTCCCGACTCTTTTGCAAGCCGTGCAGCCTCTGCCGCCTGCGCTTCGTTTATACAAAGGGGCTTTTCGCAGTAAATATGCTTTTTTGCGGCAATTGCTTTTTTAATAGTTTCAAAGTGTGCAATATTTGGCGAGGTTATATCAATGACATCGATTTCGGGATCGTTTATCATTTCGTCCTCACTTGAATATGCACGTGCAAAACCGAAGTCACGGACAGCCGCCTCACGGGTTTCGGGCGTTCTTGTGTATATGCCGCCGAGCGTTGCCCGAAACGGCAGATCCCTATAGAAATAATTAAGGTTATTTATGGCAAATGCGTGAGTTTTACCCATCGCTCCGAAGCCAATTATTCCGATATTCATACGGTGCTCCTTTCAAAGCACAATTATACATTATTATTATACATCACAAACAAAAAAAATACAATAGCAAAAACGAAAAAAGTGTTTAGAATTTCAACATAATAAAGCTGATTTATAAACCTTTTCGCATTAAATTCATTTATAAAATTTCAGTAGATCAATTGCTAATTTTGGTGCACACCTTGAAATTTCCTCACCAATATAGTATAATAGTATCATAAACCAATCAAGGAGCGCAAATTATGATTAACCCCTTTCCATCCTCCGCCAACGAATCTGTACCGGATATTAACGGATTGCTCGGTATCAAAAGCGATTGTCCCTGCGGTCAGATACATTCCTGCACAATTAAACAGATCATTATTCGTCACGGTGCTCTCAATGAGCTTCCTGCGATGGTGAAGGATTATAATAATATTGTCCTCGTTTCTGATGAGAACACGCGCCGCGCCTGTGCAGACCGTGTTGATGCCCTACTCGGCGATAAAGTTTCTGCACGCCTTACCTATCCCGGCGACAGCTTCGTTGTTCCAAACGAGGATTCTATAGCACAGCTTGAAGCACTTGTTAACGACAGTACAGACCTCATTATCGGCGTTGGCTCCGGCGTTATCAACGATCTTTGCAAATACGTCAGCTTCGATCATAAGCTGCCATACTTCATTGTTGCCACTGCGCCATCGATGGACGGATATGCTTCTAAGGGTGCTGCGATGATCCTTGGTAATATGAAAATCACAACCACCGCCGCCGTTCCAAGTGCAATTATTGCAGACACGGAAATCTTACGTGAAGCTCCGATTGAAATGCTCCGTGCCGGCTATGGAGATATCATCGGCAAATACAGCTGTCTTAACGATTGGCGACTGTCTGCTCTTGTAAACGGTGAGCCGCTTTGTGAATATGTTTATTCGCTCACATATGACACTGTAAAATCAGTTGCGGGACTTGGTAAAGCCATTGCCTCGCGTGATGAAGCCGCAGTTGGTGAACTGATGCGCGCTTTGGTAATGATTGGTATTGCGATGGCATACTTCGGCAATTCACGTCCGGGTTCGGGAAGTGAGCATCACCTTTCTCACTTTTTCGAGGTGACGGGATTGTTACGTGACGAGCCTTATTTCTGCCACGGAATTGATGTGGCTTACTCAACATATGTCACCGCACAAATCCGCAAGCGGCTGCTAAAAATTGATAAACCGGAATCCAACCCATTTGTGCGTGCAGACTATGAAAGTAATATCCGTCGAATTTACGGCAAGGCGGCAGACGGCATCCTTGAGCTGCAGGAAAGGCTCGGATGGATTTATGAAGATAAGCTCCCCACATACCGTGAAAAATGGGCAGAAATCCGTGAAATTCTTTCTGAATCGCCAACACCCGAAGAAATATTAATCTTTCTCTCCGATGTCGGTCTTGATATAGCGGAATTTGACAGTATATATTCAATCGAAAAGCGTGAGGATGCAATACGCTATGCCAAGGACCTCAAGGATCGTTATACGGTGCTTTGGATGAATGAAGAAATAAAATAGTATATATAGAAAAGCTCCCCGTGATTTTGAAGCCACGAGGAGTTTTTTTGCTTTGATAACTATTCAAAATTTACTTTTTTGCTGTATGCTTTCAAACGCCCCAGCCGCAAATATCAAGCTCGGTGTCATATGTACGCTCTGCACTTTTGATCTTGTATTTGCAAACACCGTCGCCGATTTTAATAAGCTCATATTCGTCAACCGTCGCCACAACGGATTTCATCGGATCGGCAAAATATGTCACTGTTATACGGCAAACACCGTCCTCGGGTATACCGCCCGAAATTTCGCAAAGGCTCGTTCCGAAGCCGTGCCCGCCGTGACTTTCAATTTCCGCACGTGAAACATCTCCGCTCTTTATAATGATTCCAAAGCAATCCTCGGAGAATTTTACAAACTCCTCATAACTCGGCTCAGTTCCAACCACCCGTGTTTGATAAAGATAGAGGTCGGTCAATGAATGTGTGGCGCTGTCTGCATTTGCTGTAATAAAACCGCCAAAGTGCTCTGCAAGCGGAGCTATCCACTGTGCCGCTTCGGTGAGTACATAGTCCGTGCCAACCTCGGATGCAGGCTTTATATCAATAGTCAGGTCAACTCCCTCCGAAATTTTAACAACATAATCTCCGGCAGGATAACGCTCAACATTGCTTTCTGCTATCGTAATATTTAATGTCAGATAATCAAGGTACGGTGAAGTTGGATTATCGCGAATTATCTCATATTCGGAAATAACCATTCCCTCCCAATCGGAAAGCGTACCGGGCTCGAGAAAATTATTGCTTTCCAATGCGTGAACGTCATTTTCGATTATCGCCTTGGCCTGTTTGAAAAGCCAGTTACCCTCGTATATGCCGAGTCTTGCCCAGTCGGAAATATCGTAAATCCCAATCGGCTCATCACTTCCGGGATAGACAGTTTCCTCGATGTAATAACCGCGAAAATCTCCACGTTTGTAATCCTCAATAAGATACTCGTTTTCATCAAACAGAGTGTAGTGACCGTAAACCTTAAAATATGCGTCAGAGGTATTTGAGTTTACAGTGAACTCAATGCGAATCTCAACGCCCTCACGCTCAACAAAATTATAAGAAATCGTTACATCTTTAAAATATTCGACACCTCGTCCCGTCGGATCGGCATCGCCTATCATCGCTTCAAGGTCAACAAGCGGCGTCACCTTTATAGCCTTCTGATCGAACATCCATGCGCCGGATTCGTTATATACAATGGAACAAAAATCATCGTTACAATCATAAATCTGCAAATTATCGCCAAGGACATTTACTTCATCTGAATAAGCGCTCGGTATGCCTGTATCGGAAGCCGACAAAAGCAAATCAAGCGGATCGGTCTTTTCGATCGTATCCTCGCCGCTCACAACATAAACATCGTAAAAATCAGGCTCATCTTCAAAAAAGGAACAGGATGCCATAGAAAATGTAAGAGCAAATATTAATGACATAGACAACAGTTTTAAGTAATTCATGATATTACCTCCAGATGTGATTTCACCCATAAGACGCAAAAGCTCCCCCGTTTGTTCCAAAAAACGAGGGAGTTAATGTTTTATTTACACTTTTTTTCAAAGGGATAGATTGTACGGCTTATTTCGCCGAAACCGTCCGCCTTGAGAGTAACCTTTATGCCGTTTTTGTATGCTTCCTTGGGAACACGGATAACCTTGTTGAGTCTGCCGAGCGTTATAACGTCACCGGCAAGCAGAGTCGTTGCGTGCGAGAGATATTTAAGCTGTGCCGCCGCTCCGACAAGATAATCGTCACACGAGCATTCAACCTCGCCAACGCCCTCAACGGTGAGCACCATTTTTACGCCGTCAATCGGCATTTTCTTAACCTCACCAATAGTCTGATAGCCGTCTCCCCATCTGCCATAAACCTCGGCGACGCCCTTTTCCTGACCCGTGTAAGGAGTGACGATTTTATCGCTCATCGAAAGGTCGCAAACCGAAATCATCGGAGCATAACCGAGTATGTACTCATCGGCATTGCAAGCAGTAATTCCCTTGCCCATCTTTCGAATCACAACCGCCATTTCGCAGGAGATTTCAAGGTTACCTGCAATGGGAGCAAGATAAAGCTCGTCCGATTTATAAGCAAGCTGTGTGGTGGGGCCGTTAAGAACACGGGAGGCATAAGCTGTCTGCTTCCAGCCAAGCTCCTTTTCGGAATCGGTAAAGTTACCGTAGCAGGTCCAAACAGAATTTACGTTGTCAAGTGAGAAGGAATCAACCTCGGTCTTACCTGCGTCAATGAAATCCTGTGCGGCAGGCACAAGCGGGATTTCCTTCTGTTTTTCACTGCGTGTATCACCGATCATTTCGGGATAATATGCCTTTGCGCTAACCTTGCCGCAACGCTCGATATATGCGCCGACCGTACCGTCATTATCAAATTTCATATAGTTGAGATCTATTCCGATTCCATCAGTACCAACAGTTCCGAGATGGAGAATGTCGCCGGGGTGAAGCGTCATAAACTGCGACATAAACCAAACAAGACGCTCAACGCCGATAAGATAGCCTGCCGTGCTTGAACGGTCACGAAGCTTACCGTTTGTGTGCGTTTCAACGAGCAGGTCATAGGGGTTACCGATCTCATCCTTGGTTGTTATATAAGGCCCGCAGATGCAGTGTGAATCCGCACCCTTACCAATCCATGAGCCGGTTGAATCTGCGTGCCAATCCTCATAGCCCGAAAGAGCCTCCTCACGGGAAATCTTCTTATCTCCGGGAACAAAATACTCATAATAAGAGTTAACCTGCGAATCGAAAACCACAGTAAAGCCGGCAACATAGTCATAAGCCTTATCAATCGGCACATTGTAACATTCCTTGCCGATAACGATACCCATTTCAACATTACCGACAAGCTCGCCGATAAAGGTTTCGCCGCTTCCGACAATGGCAGTCATCGGGCGCTGATGTCCTTGAGGAATGATGTTTACATTGGAGCGCATCGGGTTTGAACGGAAAAAGGAGGGACTATTTGAAACAAGTCCGAAAAACAGCTTTGAGTCCGGCACCGGCGCACGCAGACGAATCTCGTCCACAGGATGTCCGACGCAGGAAATAAAATAGGGGTCAGACTGCTCCATATAACGGATTAAAAATGTTTCAAGCTTTTTGAGGCGCTCCATTCCGTCCTCGCCGAGCGTGAGAAAATCCTTGACTGTTTTCGGCCATCCTCCGTCGGGCGCAAACTTCGGCAGACAGCGGAAATAACCGTTAGTACCGCTTCCTCCAACCACTGAGAATGCATACTCAAGCTTGGCAGGCTCATATACCCATTCACGTCCGTCCTCTGGGTTTGTGACGACAAGTCCCCAGGACTGTACACCCTCATAAACAAATGTTGCGATTTTCATATTTTACCCTCCGTTATATTTGAATTAATATCGCTCAAATTATATCACAAAAAAACGTCAAAAAATATGCAAAATTAATCATAAAATAGTAAAAATCAATCACTCTCTGTCCGGCACGTGGATATCAGTGCTTTGGGATTTGGAACGTATAATCCAAAGCAAAATAAAGGCACTTATCGGGAATATAATCGCACTGAATATACCGGCTTTAAGTCCCCAGCTGCTACTCACTCTCTCGGAAACAAAACCGATTAGTCCCGGACCGAGTGAGCATCCAACGTCCCCTGCAAGAGCGAGCATCGCAAACATCGTTGTTCCGCCCATGGGAATTTGACGGCTTGCAACACTCAATGAACCCGGCCAATATATACCGACAAAAAGTCCTGAAAGTCCACATCCGATCAGCGAAAGCACGGGATGAGGAGCAAGGGCACAAAGCAAATATCCTCCAAAGATACCGACTGCGCAAAAGCTCATAATGCGGTTAAGATTGAGCTTTGATCCGCACACACCGTAAAAGGTTCTTGCAAGTGCCATCATAAAACCAAACATACAAGGACCGAGAAGATCGCCAAGTGTTTTTGAAACTCCGAGTCCCGTTTCGGCAAAGAGCGATGCCCACTGTGAGATTCCGAGCTCCATAGCGCCGGTGCATATCATGAGTAAGAGAAAAAGAGGAAAACCTTTTAATTTAAAGAGAGCCAAAAACGAGCCTTGCTTTTTATCGTCACATTTCAGAATCTGAAGCGGTACAAAAGCAAAAAGTATACCATTGAGAGCCGGTATGGGCGCCCATAATACGACAAGTATCCGCCAATTCCGGGCGCCGACAACTGCAAAAAAGAGCGTCGATAACAAAACGATGGCAATATGTCCCCAACAGTAGAAGGAATGAAGCAGACTCATCGCCGCACTCTTTTCGCCAAGCGGAAGTGCTTCAACAATCGGACTTGCAAGCACTTCAATGAAACCGCTTCCGAGCGCACAGAGTGTCGTTGCGATAAAAAGTCCCATAAACGGCGGCAACACCGAGGTGAAGAGCGCAAGTCCGGTTATACCGAGAAATGACGACACATGAGCGATCATCATACCGCGCCTGTAACCGATTCTGTGTGCATATTTAACACCAATCATATCAACCAACATCTGAACAAAGAAATTATATGATATGAGCAGTGTTATCTGATCAAGCGAAACGCCAAATTCATTTGAATATGTAACAAACAGAAGCGGACTCAAGTTATTTACGATCGACTGAATAATAAAGCAGGCATAGCATGACACTAATGTATGCTTAAAGGTAAGCTTCATAATGGACTCCTTAAATAATTATGTAGCGCACACGGTATTAGCGTATGCGCAAAATTTAAAATTGGTTCTTTTCCGGTATAACACCATCGCCGTCAACGCTCGTCACGGGAACATCCTTTATAGCCATGAGGGATTTTGCTTCCTCATCAGTTTCTGGCGTTACAACGGCAATCCCCGTACAATCTGTTGCAGATGCGACAGAGCCGTGAAGAAAAGCATCCTCACAAGGGTACTTTGACGGAAACTTCGCTTCGGTCGGGAACGGATATGCACCGAGGAAAGAATCGTTTTCAGAGCGGAGGATTCTCGTCTTTGGCTTATCATTACTGTTGCTCGGTTTCATAGTCACGCCTCGATCTGTTTTGCAAGGAATGCCGCAGCTGTTCCGACGAGCTTGTTTTCAACGTCACCCTCAACGGGTTCTGCATCGGGAATGTGAACAGATGCAACACAGCCGATGAGATCGCCGTCCGCAATGATCGGCATAGCGCACGAAATGGAAGCACTTGCCGAGTCTGATGTGATCTTCACGGGCTGTGAACCGTCAAGATAACGGTAATTTCCGCGTCCCTCAACGATCTCTTCAAGCTCCTGCGAGAGTTTTTTGTCAAGATATTCCTTTTTGGGAAGTCCGGCGCAGGCAATAACTGCATCGCGGTCACAGATAACAACCGCCATTCCTGCAATTCTGTAAAGTGTTTCGGCATACTGTGCGGCAAAGGCGTTCAGCTCACCGATCGGCGAATATTTTTTGAAAATGACCTCACCCTCGCGGTCAGTAAAAATTTCGAGAGGATCACCCTCGCGGATGCGCATGGTGCGGCGAATCTCCTTGGGTATTACGACACGTCCGAGGTCGTCAATGCGTCTTACAATTCCTGTTGCTTTCATCTATATAATTCTCCTTTTGTTTTACAAGTGATACGACAATAGTATCTGTAAAGTGAGGGGAATTATACAGCATAAAATAAAAGTTCAGGTTGTATTTTTAAGCTATAACAGCTTTTAGAATTAAAGACATTCACTTGCCTTCAATTATATCAAATAAATCTTAAAACTTCAAGAGGTTTTGCTAAAAAATTCAAAAACACATCCCCACCCGATTATGAGTGAGGATGTGATGATATCAGTGGTATATCAGTGGAAATAATTGTAGCTCGATTCGCCGAACTTAACGATGGTGTCAACGGTTGCACCAAGGCTTGCCG
>JAZNFB010000228.1:0-2301 GCA_045588895.1 Candidatus Flemingiibacterium sp. | reverse complement strand
ATCGCTTGCTTCGGTTGGTGCAGCTCCGATTATTCCGGCGACATGAGTTCCGTGTGTTTCATCGGAAAGCACGTCGGTATCGTTGTCGGCATAATCGAATCTGAATGGAATTTTGGAGTTGTGACGCAGGCTTTCCTCGTTCAAAATATATCGAAGCGCATTGAGACGTGAAGAGCCTATAACTGAGGCGTAAGTTTTTAAGTTGAGAGTTTCAGTCACCTCTGTGTCGAAAGCAGGATGGGTGACGTCAAAGCCCGAGTCTATAACTGCGATCTTTATGCCATCGCCCGTAAGTCCGTGCGTTTCTGCCATTTCATAACCGATCATTTCGGCAGAGCGCATGGCATTTTCGCTTTCGGAATAAGAGAGCATTTCATATTCGGCACAGGCGTAAACCTCTGAAACAAAGTTTAGTGTATCAAGCTTTCCAAGCGAGCTCTCCGGCAAGGAAAGATGAAAGCCGCAGAGCAGTGTATCGTATATATAATCAGACTCACTTCCCTTGATGAGCTTTTCGGTGTAATTTGCGCACATCTCGGCATAGTCGCTTGCATTTTCTCCCTCGGGCAGTGTCAATTCAACAATGACATCGACACTCGGAGAATCGGATGCGACGGTGAAATGTGACATTATAAAAACTTGCGACACGGCAAGAATTGATGCGATAAGTCTTTTTTTCATGTTTTTTTACCTTTCATTAAAAAAAATGATAATATACACTATTATAGCAATAAATGCGATATAAATCAAGCGTAATTTTATTGTAAAATTATGTATAAGCCTTAATAATTGTTAGTTTGTTAAAAAAATTTCAAATTTTACTTGACTTTAATCTCCTGAATTGCTATAATGTTATCATTGAAGATATGGCTTACAGAAGGAGAAAAAATATGTCCATTATTTATAATGAAAAGCTTAAGGTTTTTAAGCTCGATACGCCAAATTCGACTTATGCTTTTAAAATAAGTCCGAGCGGCTTTCTTTTGCATCTCTATTACGGCGCATATGTTCCCGATGCTGATCTTGACTATCTGCGTCAATACATAAGAGCATCGACAACGAGCGCACTTACCGCTCATGAGGATGTTGAGGGATATATGTCACTCGATACGGCAAGACTTGAATATCCCTGTGAGGGTGCCGGAGATATGCGCATTTCCGCCCTGTCAATCAGAGGTAAAAACGGCTGTAACGCAACGGATATCCGCTATAAATCTCATAAAATATACAAGGGTAAGCCCGGTATCAAGGGTCTGCCTGCGACGTATGTAAACAGTGAGGATGAAGCGGATACGCTTGAACTTGTCTGCACCGATTGTCTTACGGGAGCAGAGGTAACGCTCGTTTATACCGTATTCAATAATCTCGATGTAATAACGAGAAGTGTCCGAGTTAAAAATACCTCCGACAGCGCATTTGAGATTGAGCGTATACATTCTGTGGCGGTTGACTTACCCGATATGGATTTTGAAATGCTCCATCTTCAGGGACGTTGGGCAAAGGAAAGAACACTTGTTAAGCGTCACCTTGAATTTGGTCTGCAGGGTATACACTCAAAGCGAGGTACGTCGAGCCATCATAACAATCCTTTTGTTGCACTTGCACGTGACGGTTACACCGAGGAAAGCGGTGAGGTTTACGGCTTCTCGTTAGTTTATTCGAGCAACTTTGCCGTCGAAATTGAGGTTGATTTCTTCCGCACATCACGTGTTCTTATGGGCATCAATCCCGAAACCTTCGGCTGGCATCTTGAACCCGGAGAGGAATTTCTTTCTCCCGAGGTCGTGATGGTCTATTCAAACGGCGGCGTCGGTGCGATGAGCCGGACATATCATAAGCTTTACCGTTATAATCTCTGCCGCGGCGACTGGAAATGTGCAAAGCGTCCGATCATCATCAATAACTGGGAAGCAACCTACTGCGATTTTAACGACGATAAGCTTGTTGATATCGCGAAGGAAGCGGCAAAGCTCGGAATTGAGATGCTCGTTATGGACGACGGTTGGTTCGGTACACGAAACACCGATGACTGCTCGCTCGGAGATTGGTACGTTAACGAGAATAAGCTTCGCGGCGGTCTCAAATCGCTCGTTGACCGTGTTAATGCAGTGGGACTTAAATTCGGTATCTGGTTTGAACCGGAGATGATTTGTCCCGACAGTGCTCTTTACCGCGAGCATCCCGATTGGTGTTTGAAGGTTGAGGGCAGAGAAATGTCAATCGGTCGCTCGCAGTATGTTCTTGATATGACAAGACAGGATGTTCGCGACAATATATTTGAGCAGGTACGCTCGGTTCTTG
>JAZNFB010000227.1:0-2160 GCA_045588895.1 Candidatus Flemingiibacterium sp. | reverse complement strand
CATACGTACATTTACACACAAACTCACAAATAACAGCTCCGTTTATGGTGCAAATTCTAAATTTTTTGAGAAATTTTCAAAAAACCCTTGATATTTTGAAATTTTTGTGGTATCATATACGGAGAAATGCTGTTTATACAGCAGTGGGCCCGGCTGCATCAGGCGAAAACCGTTACAGTCAAAGCCTAATGCAGACGAATTTTGAAGGAGGTGAACAGTTTGCCGAACATTAAATCCGCAAAGAAGCGCGTAAAGGTTATCGAAGCTAAAACTCTTCAGAATAAAATGCTCAAGAGCGCGCTCAAGACTTCAATGAAGAAGTATGAAGCAGCACTCGCTTCCGGTGATAAGGCTGCAGCCGCTGAAACATACAAGGCAGCAGTCAAGAAGATCGACCAGGCAGTAGCTCAGGGTCTTCTCCATAAGAACAATGCTGCAAGAAAGAAGAGCAACTATACCGTAAAGCTCAACCAGCTTGGTGCGTAATCGCTCTTTTATATGTAATTTTGGTGATGAAGCTTTTTTCATCACCTTTTTACTTTAATAAGACTCCATATCCTGCCGTATGAATCAACCGCGGATTGCCATATCTCCTCGCCATCCGTTATTCGGGCAAACAGAAAGCCGCATATCTCACCCGACGGCTCTGCACTTATCTTTGAGCGTGTGCGCCGCATATCAGAGTAAAAATCGCAAACGAGCGAAAGCTGCTCCTCGCGTGTCACCTTTTCACTCGGATGATCTCCAAGCCTAATGTATACAAACTCCTCAAGACTACCCTCGCTCGCGGAAAAGCTCATACGCAGATTGTCGTTTTCAACCAGCCACAGCCCTCCCTCATCCGAAAGCACCGCTTCAAGCACCCCGGCGTTTTTGCCGAACAGCGAGCGTATCGATTGCTTGACAACAGTGCTCGTATACGCCTTAACCTCGGGCGGTATTGACACCTCATCCTGAGTCGGCTGTAACACCGGTTCACTCTTTAACCCAAGCTCCTGACTCACACCTTCAAGCGTCAAGGCAATAAGCTCACGTGCCTCTCTTTCATCAGTGTAATCAATCGAAGCAAGAAGAGAAAAGGTATCCGCAAGCGCACGTACATATGCCGCACTGTCATCATTCCCTCGCATACCGCCCACAAGGCTTAAAAGCGGCGCCGTTTCAACCTCCGAGGGTAAGCTCATAACGGCGTTTTCAAAGCGTAACGACGCGCTGTAGCGTCCCTCATCATCGGTGGCGGCTGACCACTCGTCAAGTGCATCGGCACAAAGTGTGAGCGATTCGTGACAGCTTTCAAGCTCATTTGCGTGAATAAGGTTTTCCTGATTTGTTATGATCATCCCCATAACGGCACATATGAGTGTCAGCGACAGGATAAAAATATATGAAATGCGCATATCGCGAAGATTAACACGGTCACGCCTGAATGAACGCATATCCATCCTCCCCGTAATTTTTGATAACATTATTGTAACCGCAACTGAAAATTTAATTCGGAGACAGATTATGAATAAAGAAAAAGATATAAACATCGTCTTGGTTGAACCGGAAATACCTCAGAACACCGGTAACATTGCACGTACCTGCGCGGCAACCGGAGCGGCACTTCACCTTGTCCGTCCGCTCGGATTTGAAATTGACGACCGCAAATTAAAGCGCGCCGGGCTTGATTATTGGGATAAGCTCGACATCACATATTACGACGGTCTCGACGATTTTTTCGCTAAAAACCCCGAGGCAGAATTTTACTGCTTTTCGACCAAGGCAAAATATACTTATACGGACATATCATACCCGAAAAAAGTATTTTTAATGTTTGGCAAGGAAACAAAGGGACTGCCCGAGGAGTTACTTTACAAAAATCGCGAGCGATGCGTGCGAATCCCCATGCGTGACACACTTCGTTCACTCAACCTCTCAAACTCCGCCGCAATCGCCGTTTACGAGGTGCTCCGTCAGCGTGACTTCGAAGGTCTGCGCCCGGACGGCGAGCTGACACAGTATAAGTGGGAATGATTGTTTATTTGACTGTTTCGAAAGTGGAGCAGTCTTTCTTTTTTGCTTGAAAATCTGTCAGAATTCACCTTTTTTCATATCAATTCACGGATTCTTTTGGTTTTCTCTTGATAAAGGGGGGGTTATTATGTTATAATATTGTTA
>JAZNFB010000226.1:0-6178 GCA_045588895.1 Candidatus Flemingiibacterium sp. | reverse complement strand
CGATTCCGGCAATACATATACAGATTACACCGTTGCCGCAGAATCAAATAACCTTTATGAATTCAGACGCATAATCTTCTCAGGCGTCGATCTTGAAGCAACAGAAGCGCTATATCTTGATATATTCTACAGAGAACACGTTTCGACCGAATCAAAAATGTATGCAAGCTTCGTTGCTTACGACGGCGAAATGCAGGTTATACACCATACGCCGAGCGAGGATCTTGACGAGGATGATTTTTACAGGCTCTCTGGCTTCAATCTCTCAAGAAGCGCCGGCACCGTCGGGGTCACACTGCGCTATAACAGCGCGAACATCAAAAAAACATTGTGCGAAAAGTACAGTTTTTCCTCTTTGCCCGAAGATGTGGAGCTATTCACATATACTCTCACGGATGATGACGGTAATGTTTACGAAGACTATAGCATATCAGCTTCGAGCGAGGGTGCTTACGAATTTCGCAGTCTGTCATTCTCGGGCGTTGATCTTACAAGCACGGAAACACTCTATCTCACTGTTTACTGTTCTGAAGAAGTAACCTCTGATACGCCAACCGAAGCCGGCTTCAAAATGTATATCGGCATTCCGAACAACGAGGAGCTGACCTTCAAAAAGGCAGGAAGCACCAAGCTTGTTTTCTCGGATGCTCCCGATTATGTCTCCGAGCTTGAATAGAAACCGACACTCAACCGTATCAGTTATTATCGAAAGGAAAAAAAACCATGACAACTAAGGAAAAGCTTGCCGCTCTGCGAACACATATGCAGACACGCGGTGTTGATATTCTGCTTATCACTTCCGACGATTATCATCAATCCGAATACGTCGGCGATTATTTCAAATCACGTGCATGGATCTCGGGCTTCACAGGCTCGGCAGGTACTCTTGTTATAACAAAGGACGATGCCAAGCTCTTTACGGATGGACGTTACTATATCCAAGCCGAGCAACAGCTTGAAAATAGCACTATAGGGCTTATGCGCTCCGGAAGCGAGGGTGTCCCGACTCCAACTGAATATATGCTGTCGCTTTTAAGTGATAAAGAACGCAACTATAAGGTAATCGCAACCGACGGTAAATGCGTCAGTGCAAAAGTTACTGATATGCTCAGGGCAAAGCTTCCCGAGGGTACGTCGCTCGTCTGTGACACCGATTTCCCTGGACTTATATGGAATGATCGTCCCAAGCTTCCGTCATCGAAAATATGGCAGCTTGATGAAAAATACTGCGGAAAGTCACACAAAGAAAAGCTCGCCGATGTCCGCGCGGTATTAAAAAACAAAAACTGTGATGCACTCGTCATGTCAAGCCTTTGCGACATTGCGTGGCTTTATAACCTGCGTGGTGATGACGTTGAGCACACACCTGTGTTTTTATCGTATACAGTTATAACTGACACCGAGGATAAGCTTTTTGTAAATCACGATGCCGTCTCTGACGTAAAAGCAACACTTGAAGCAGACGACGTGCAGGTTTTTGATTATAACGATTTCTATTCTCATCTTGGAGTGCTCAAAGAAAAAACTGTACTCGTTGATAAATCAGCGGTTTCGGAAGCTATCGTTGCCTCACTTTCAAAATCAAAGCTCGTCTGCGGCGATAATCCAACGCTCATTATGAAAGCAAAGAAGAATGAAACCGAGCTTAAAAATCTCCGCCGTGCTCATATTGCAGACGGACTCGCCGTTACCAAAATCATGCTTGAATTAAAATATGGCGACACAGTGCCAGATGAACTCACAGCTGAAAAACGTCTGCTTGCACTTCGCCGTGAGGCTGCCGAAAAGGTAGGCGTTACAATGCTTGATGAATCCTTCGGCGCGATCTGTGCCTTCGGTGCAAACGCAGCTATTGTGCACTATGCGGCAACAGAAGAAAGCAACACAAAAATTGACAAAACCGCTCCCGTACCGATGCTTCTTATTGATTCGGGAGGACAGTATCTTGAGGGTACAACTGACATCACCCGTACATTCATACTCGGAAAAATCAAAGATGAGGTGAAAAAGCACTATACACTAACGGCTGTCGGTATGCTCCGGCTTGCGAGCTTAACATTCCTTGAGGGTGCAACGGGAACAGCGCTTGATATTGTTTGCCGCCAAATGATGTGGGATAACGGTATAGACTTCCGCCACGGAACAGGACACGGCGTTGGATATCTGCTTTCCGTTCACGAAGGTCCGAACCGATTCCATTGGCTTCGCGGTGACGCCAAAATCGAGGAGGGTATGATAACAACAGACGAGCCGGGTATATACATTGAGGGCAGTCACGGCATCAGAATCGAAAACGAGCTTATTGCAAAAAAATCACTTCACAACGAATACGGACAGTTCATGAATTTTGAAAATCTCACATTCTGTCCCATTGATCTTGACGGAATTGACACTTCTCTGCTCGACCGATCCGACTTGAGAAAGCTTAACGAATACCATAAAACCGTTTATGACACTCTCGCGCCGTATCTTTGTGAAAACGACCGTGAGAAACTCGCATATCTTACAAGAGAGATAGCGTAGATACTTGACAAAAGGCGCAAAGTATTGTATAATTATATGTTGTAAAATAGTTTAAGTGTGCTTTAATAGAAAAGAACATTGACTTCAGCCCGGTGGGCAAATTTTACAGATAAGGATAAAACCAATGAGTAAATTAAAACGTAATCCTCCGAAAGAGATTAATAATCTTCGCGACATGATAGTTGAGTCTGCTGAAAAATTCGGAGATAAAGACGCTTACGTATATAAGGAGGACAAGGAAGAAGTTCATCTTTCCTATAATTCCCTTAAAGAATGGTGTGAGAGAGTGGGCACTGCGCTTAATGCCCTCGATATTGCGGGACGGCATATTGCAGTCATCGGCGAAACCTCTGCCAAAATCACCGCAACTTATATCGGCACAATCGGTTCAGGCAGCGTTATCGTTCCGCTTGACAAGGAAGTATCTCCGGAACAGCTTGTAAACTTTTTGAACCGTGCAGAATGTGCCGCTATCGTATATTCGCAAACATTTAACGGCGTTATTACAGCGGCGGCGGATAAGCTCCCGAATCTCACATATTATATCCCGATGAACGGCGATGACGATGTTGATTCCTCACTTCCCCATTCACCCAAGGTCTTACCGTGGAAGGATTTTCTTGCGCTCGGTAAACAGACACTTAAGAATGGCGATAACTCCTATTATTCGCACAAGCCCGACCTTGAAAAAATGTGTGCAATCCTCTTTACTTCGGGCACAACGGGAACCTCAAAGGGCGTTATGCTCTCTGAAAAGAACCTCTGCACGGCGGCGTACGCTTCCTGCATGACAACTCCGTATGATGACACAACCCGTCTTGTTTCCGTTCTTCCTCAGCACCACACATATGAAATGACTTGTTCACACCTGGCAGCTCTCAATATTGGCGCGTCCGAATTTATAAATGACAGCTTAAAATATGTTATGCGTAATTTCGCAAATTATAAGCCCAATGCGCTCGTTCTCGTTCCGCTTTTTGTTGAAACCATTTATAAGCGCATAAACGATGAAATAAAGAAAAAAGGCATGACAAAAAAGGTGGAAACCGGCAAAAGATTAGCGTCTGCCGCACTTGCTGTCGGTATAGATGTCCGCAAAAAGCTGTTCGGTCAGATAAGCAGTGCTCTCGGCGGTGAGGTCAAATCCATAATCTGCGGCGGCGCACCCGTCAGCGCTTCGATTCTTAAGGATTTTTATACCTTTGGTATCACCATATATGAGGGCTACGGAATAACCGAATGTGCTCCGCTTGTTGCCTGCAATGCTCCTGATAGAAAGCCGCGTTTCGGTTCTGTCGGACTTCCGGTGTACGGTGTCAGCGTAAAGATTGACAAAACCTCCGATGACGATGAAACCGGTGAAATACTCGTCAAGGGCGACAACGTAATGCTCGGTTACTACAAGGATGAGGACGCAACAAGGGCGGTGTTCACGGACGACGGATGGTTCCGCACCGGCGACATCGGATATATCGACCGTGATGGATACATATTTATCACGGGAAGAAAGAAGAACGTCATCATCTTGTCAAACGCCAAGAATGTATTCCCCGAGGAGCTTGAGGAGCATCTCTCCCATTCGGAGCTTATCAAGGAATCGGTTGTTGTCGGCAAAGCGGATGAATCGGGCGAGATAACAATCACTGCACTGATCTATCCTGATCTCGAAAAAATTGAGGGAAAAACGGACACAGAAATCGAACAGACCATACGTGATGAGGTCAATGAAATTAACCGCACACTTCCCTCTTTCAAGCATATGACCGGAGTTGAAATCAGAAAAGAAGAATTTGAAAAGACTTCGTCCAAAAAGATAAAAAGATATTTATATAAATAATGACTGCAAATACGGAGGTACAGACTAATGTTTGAACAATTTAAAAGTATTCTTGTTGACGAGCTCGGAGTTGATGAAGAGTCAATCACACTTGAAGCAGAGTTATCAACAGACCTTGGAATCAACTCGCTTGAGCTTGCCGATCTCATTCTTCTTTGCGAGGATAAGCTCGGTGTTACGATCGATGACGATCAGCTCTCAAAGTTCATCACCGTCGGCGATGTTGTAAGCTATCTTCAGAGCATCGAATAATCGGGGATAAATTATCGAGGGGGCTGTCCGTCCCCCTTTTGTACAGTTACATAATTAAAAAATACTTAAAATTTTAAGGATAAATATGAACGATACAGAAAAGCTGATTATTATTTTAGCGGCTTCGCTGGCAGCGGTGATACTGATTTCCGTTATCGTATTTGTTCTGCTCATCAAAATACAAACATCCGCAAGACGACGTAAGATTGAAGGCTACGGTCAGAAAAGCGAAGAACGAATCGATGCACTATTAAAAAAGGCATTCGGTGTCGAAACGGTCTTTTCGGGAATATACATTCAGTATCTTAAAAGCGAAGAAAAGAAGTACGCAGAGATCGATCATCTTGTGGTAACACGCTCGGGTATATGTGTTATCGAGGTTAAAAGCCACAACGGCTCGATACGCTGTCCTGACGAGAAGTATTGGTGGCAGACGTATAACGATAAAAAAATCTCCTTCTATAATCCACTATGGCAGAATAAAATGCACACAAGGATAGTCGGTGAACTGCTTCGAAGCGAGGGACAGTATAACGTACCGATTTACAGCGTTGTTGTTTTCACCTCGCGAAAGGTTACCTTCTCAAAAGCCTATGATAACGTCATCCGTACGGAAAAATTAATTGACTACGTAAAGAAAAACGGCAAGAAAAATGCCCTTTCCACCTCTCAAACAAGACGTGTAAGAGACATAATCAAACATTCATCAACAAAAGATAAATCAGTCGCACGCCGTCATAAGAGCGCAATCCGCGGCTTCAAAAAGAAAACTAACGGTAAAAAATCATGACTGACACCCAAAAGAAACGGTTTTTGAAAATCGTCACAGAGCTGGCAGGCTCCTCGCGTCTCTCAAGCGAAGCCGAATATACCCAGCACGGAAATACAACCTGTCTTTTACACAGTATCGCCGTTGCCTATCACTGTTACAAATGGGCAATAAAGCTCGGCGAGCATAAATTCGCATCTGATGAATTGATACGTGGGGCACTTCTTCACGATTATTTCCTTTACGATTGGCATTATAACGCCTTCCCTCCAAACGGACTGCACGGTTTTTCACACCCATTGACCGCTTTGCAAAACGCCTCAAAGGAGTTTGACCTGACCGATCGTGAAGCGGATATTATAAGAAAGCATATGTTCCCATTAACGATAACAAAAATCCCAAAATACCGCGAAAGTGTCATTATTACGCTTGTTGATAAATACTGTTCCCTCTATGAGGTCTTTTCGCGAAATACATACAATATACCTCTGGTACGTCAGGCTGAAAAAATAATACTTAATAAAACAAAGATACCGCAGTCGTAGTGAACTGCGGCATTTTTTTAGTTCTGCTTCTGAACGCTTTTATATTCGTTATAGTATTTGTAAAACGGGCAACGCGGACTTGACATCATACGGTAAAATTCATCCTCGTCAAGATTTGCGATACAGACGTTTTCCTGCATATCCTCATCCCAATCGTAAAACTCGCAGGTTTCGCAGTTCGATTCGGGGAGTTTTTTCTTTTTATACATATTGCGCCTCCGACATTTGATATGTTAATTATATCATACCGTC
>JAZNFB010000225.1:0-3751 GCA_045588895.1 Candidatus Flemingiibacterium sp. | reverse complement strand
TTTGTTCCAAGATATAAAAAATCAGGGGCTTCCTTAAAAAATTGAAGAAGCTCCTGTTTTTATTTACTTAGTCAGGCAAAACCTCAAGCGGATCGATAGTAAGCTGGTTTATACGAACCTCAAAATGAAGATGAGTGCCGTACGAAAGTCCGGTGCTTCCCATTGTGCCGATCTGCTGACCCTTGAACACCTTGTCGCCGACCGAAACGCGTATCTCATCAAGGTGAGCGTAAACAGTTGAATAACCGTTGGCGTGTGCAACTCTGATGTTGTTGCCGTATGAGGGTGTGTGATCTGCGAAAACGACCACACCGCCGTCCGCCGCAAAGATAGGTGAGCCTGTAACATTCGGCAGGTCAATTCCAAGATGGAACTCGGTGTAACCGTTAATGGTACGCCAGCCATAACCCGAGGAAACGCCAACCGGAGTTTCGCAAGGCCAAATGAATTTACCTGTCGGAATCGCCGCAGGAACAGCCTTTGTTCCCCTGCTGATAACTCTGTCAACAGGCTGCTTGGTTACACATTCCGAAAGCGGGATTCGCTCAACAATCGCACCGTTTGAATCGTAAAGAATCTCATATGTTACTTCTTTTTCGCCGTCCGCTCCAACCTCAAGGAATTTTTCGGTTCCGATATAGAGATACGGATCGTCAACATATGTGATTTCAAACGGAATAGATTCACTCAAGGTTATCGTGTTTACATAATTATATTCAAGCAAAGCACTGTTCGCTGCAGGAATCTCGGCAAAACGCGCTTCGGAATATACTGCCGTTAAACTATCGGTGATTCCCGGTGCTGCTGCCGAAACCGCGCCGATCTGCTTTGTAACATCGGAGGTGACATCCTCCTGCGACTGTGCGTTTCCTGACGTTACGCCGGTTATCGGATTTATCATGAGATTAATCTCATCAATGGATCTGAACATCGAGTTAAGACAAATCTGCTTCTCGACGCGGATATCGTTTTTCAGCTTAACCGAATCAAAAACCTCGGATTTTTTTGCCATAAGCTCAAATTCGATATTACCGATCAAAGCCTCAAGCTCATCGCCGTTTTCATGCGCGGCAACCTGTTCCTCATCAATATAAAGCATATAACCCTCGGAGAAATCCGACTCGACACGCTCCCAAAGAAGCTCATAACAATCGTCCCCACTCAAATACTCGGGAGCTTTTGTATGTACGAGGTTAAAGGTTATATCAAAATTTGGGGTATATGCCCCGTCTGTTGCACTGTAAATCGTGGATTCAAGCCTGGATGCGGCATTTTGCATATCCGAATATGAGCTGACATATCCGCACGACACTCCGTCAACGCTCGCATTTATTGCGATCTCTGAGGAGGAAAGACTTGATAAATACATACCGACTCCGACGCAGGCGATTGCCGGAACAATAAGTCCGACGGCGCTCTTTATCTTGTCGGCAAGGCTGTGCAATGGCTTGGTGTCCACCTGTTTTTGTGACATAGTGATCTCCTTATTTTATCGTTCCGATGGGGATAAAAACCTTGGTGTCGTTATCTTGGGGAAAAGACTTTTAACTTGACAGTGACTGCTTCCATGCAGAAACGCTTCTCCTATTATAACCTATTTTTCCGTGGAAATCAAGGGTTACAGAGTATTTTTGTGTATTTTGTACAATTCTTTTTCAGAAATAAGGCTTGAAAACGCTGTAAAATTGTGATATAATTATCATCGATGGTTTAATTAATAAACTTGTTATTAAAAATGGTTAAAAACCTAAACTTTATATTACACGTCAGACAAGACGAGAAAGGAAGCTCCGATATATAATCAAGGAGCGATAAATTTAAAATGGCTGAGCTTCGTTGGAATCCGATGATAAAAGACTGGGTTATGATTGCCTCAAACCGACAGAACCGTCCGCAGATGCCGAAGGATTGGTGTCCTTTCTGCCCCGGCTCGGGAAAGGTCCCGGACGATTATGACGTTTTTGCTTATGATAACGACTTCCCTGCACTGACGCAGAATCCGCCAAAGCCCGATGACGTTGCAACCGATTTTTACAAGGTCAAGCCCTCTCACGGCAAATGTGAGGTCATACTTTTCTCGCCCGACCATCACGGAACGCTTAAGGAGCTTTCGGATGAGCACATGAAGAAGCTTGTTGAGCTTTGGTGTGAACGCTTCAAGGCAATGAGCGAGGACAAGAAGATCAAATATGTGTTCATTTTCGAAAACCGCGGTGACGTTGTCGGCGTAACAATGCCGCATCCGCACGGTCAGATGTACGGTTACTCCGTGCTTCCCAAAAAGATTGAGCTTGAGCTTGACTCGGCAAAGGAGCATTTTGAAGAAAACGGCGAGTGTATTTTCTGCCGCATGAACAAGGAAGAATACAGTGCCGGGGTTCGTATCATTCACGAAAATGATGACTTTGTTGCATACATACCCTTCTTTGCAGATTATGCATACGGCGTATATATTGTTTCAAAAGCGCACAAGGCAACCATCGCAGATTTTAATGAAACCGAGCGAGAAAACCTCGGCAAGATCCTGCGTGACATCACTGGAATGTACGATAACCTTTTCGATTTCAACTTCCCTTATATGATGTGTATGCATAATGCTCCCGTCAATAATGAGGATGAAAAGTACAACGGTTACGAGGATTTCTATCATTTTCATATTGAAATGTATCCGCCGCTCCGTGCCGCAGACAAGCAGCAGTTTCAGGCATCGAGCGAAACCGGAGTCTGGGCGCACTGTAATCCAACCGCCCCCGAAGAAAAGGCAGAGGAAATGCGTGCCGCACTGAAGCGTTACCTTGCCAAGAAATAATATCTTAAAAAGACAAAGCCTCTCCTTTAAATCGGGAGAGGTTTTTTGTAATTTGCCGCAATCGCCTATGGAAGGCTTATTTCTTTTCGCTTTTGTTTATCGGAATTTCCCCATGCTTCTGCTCGAAACGCTCAATAAGTCCGCGCACCATGACCGTTATCTGTCCGTTTGCACTGCGTCCCTCATAGTCTGCGATATAGTGAAGCTTATGGAGCATTTCTTCGTCAAGACGGATAGATATATTCTTTATAGCCATAATTTCACCCCATTGTTAACATATTATACCTTTATTTTGACGCTAAAATGATCTATAATGTTATTATTGACGTTAAAATAAAATTATAATGACGGCATAATAACAGTTTGTGACGTCATGTAAAAGGAGAAATTATTATGAAAGTAGCGGTAGTTGGTTCACGAACACTAAAAATAGGCATAGACGAGTTGGGAGCGTATCTTCCGAAAGAAACAACGGAAATCGTTTCAGGCGGCGCAAAAGGTATCGACACCTGTGCACGTGAATATGCAACTGCGAACAACATCAAGCTGATGGAGTTTCTCCCCGAATACGAGCTATACGGACGTGCTGCACCGATTGAACGAAACAAAAGGATAGTGGAGTATGCCGATATTGTTGTCGTCTTTTGGAACGTCAGCTCAAAGGGAACAAAAATGCTTCTCCGGCACTGTGAAGCTTTAGGTAAGCCGGCATATATACATATGATTAGATAATGTGAAAGAAAAGCAGAAGCGGTTATGCCGTGTTCTGTTTTTTTGTTTTGTATGAGTGTGGTGTCGAAGTGTGCCGCTTCGAACTTCGCGTAATTCGAGAGGGGCGGACACCAGCTGCGCAGGTTTCCCCCACTCTCGAGCTCTCCCCACCCTTCCTTGCTGGCACTCGATTTGCGCTCAACTCCGCCTGCGGCTCCGGATTCGCTTTGT
>JAZNFB010000224.1:0-6637 GCA_045588895.1 Candidatus Flemingiibacterium sp. | reverse complement strand
GTCTGCCCCCTTTGGCCGCTCGGGAACGCTCCCATATTACGCTGCGAGATTTTCCTCACAACGCTAAATATTATACCATATCAATTGCCGTTTGTCAATAGCTTTTTTGAAATTATCAAGTATTTTTTCTGATTATAATTTCCCCGTTACACTCGTAAACAGCATCACCGCGTATGATCTCGCCGACGGAGTCAACAGTGATCTTTCCCGAGCGAGGATTCTTTATCGAAATAATGTGTCCGTGAGTGTCCGCCAGTACATCCGAATATTCAAACGCAAGATCACAGTCAACCATCTCACAGTTTTCAAGCACAAGATTTGTACAGTAACAAAACGGCTGTGTGCCAATTATTTTGCAGTTTCTCATAACAAGCGAATCGGAATACCAACCGAGATATTCGCCGCGTACGGTACTGTTTTCAACGAGGACATTCTTCGCGTGCCAAAACGAATCCTTGGTGTCAAGCTCGGAGTTTACAATATACAGTCCGTCAACATATTGGAAAGAGTATTTCCCCTTTAATTTTATATTATCGAGCGTAATTCTATCACTGCCGAAAAATATGTACTCCGATTCAAGCCGACTGTCTGACACGGTAATATCACGGCATTTCCAGCCAAACTCCGCAGAAATGGCAGTTGTGTTAATAATCTCAACACGGTCACATTCGCGAAGTGCCTTAACGCCGACTATATTCATCCCATCAATACGTCCGTCCGACGAATACCAAAGCGGTGCGCGGCAGGTTTCGCTCATCGTCGAATTTTCAATAACGAATCCGTGCGAATGCCAAAGCGGATATCTGAGCCTGAAATCGCAATTAACAACCTCGATGTTTCGAGACTCCTTGAGTGCCGACTCGCCGTCTTCAACGCCCTCAAATCTGCAGTTTTCGACACGTGTATCAGTAAGCGCATAAAGTGAACGCTCACTCGGGAAAATTTTATCTTTAATAAGCTCCATTTGCTATCCTCAATCTATTTAAAGTCTTATTTGATCGTAACCTCACCGTCCGAAGCATCAAGCTCGGTTTCAAAAAACATACGCATCGCACTCACCATATCCGAAACATCATGCGCTCCTGCGGTTTCGTATGACGAATGCATTGCAAGCTGTGGAAGTCCGATATCAACCGCAGAAAGCGAAACCTGCGAGTTTGAAATATTACCAAGTGTCGAGCCGCCGCGCATATCGGAGCGGTTTGCAAACACCTGAACCTTAATATCTGCCTTTCTGCATATCTCACGGAAAACCGCTGACGAAACCGCATCCGTCGTATAAAGCTGTGAAGCATTATATTTCATAACGA
This sequence comes from Candidatus Flemingiibacterium sp., assembly GCA_045588895.1. Classification (GTDB taxonomy): domain Bacteria; phylum Bacillota; class Clostridia; order Oscillospirales; family CAG-272; genus Flemingiibacterium. The sequence goes on along the minus strand of JAZNFB010000224.1, from coordinate 5,327 downwards.
TACCCTTGTTCATAATGGGACGGTGTGTCGGATCGGCAAGCTGTGCGGCATTGGGATGAACGGCGTGTGCGTTATCCGCCGAAAGAAGCATCGATTCCGCTGCAGCTATACGTATGTCACCGTTCTGCGAATCACAGATACGTGAGAGTGTATCATAAAGGAATGTGGATGCCGCACCCTGTTTTGTTGCGCTTCCAACCTCCTCGTTATCGGCAACGAACATGACGGGAATTATTCCCTTCACATTTGTTTCTTTAAGAGCACAGAGTGAGGAATAAACGCATCCAAGATCATCAAGCTTCGGTGCTGAAACAAACTCATTCTCTGCTCCCCAAATCGACGGCTTCTGTCTGTTATAAAGGAAAAGCTCATGCGAAATTATATCATCCGCTTTAAGCCCTGTCGCCTCTGCAATACACTTCATAAAGCTTCCCTTTGCTTCACCGCCGCCGTACAGAGGAACAAGATCGGATACAGGATTATATGTCTTGCCGTTATTGGGATTGTCCATGTGGATTGCAACATGAGGGATGAGCAAAAGATCACGGTCAATATTGACAAGCCGTGTCGCAACACCTTTATCCGTGCGAATCATTACCCGACCTGCAACGGAAAGCGGACGGTCAAACCATGAATCAAGTATCATTCCGCCGTAACGCTCGGTGTTGATGCGTGTATAAACGCCCTCAAGCTCGGGAATATCCTTTATTTTAAATGTCGGTGAATCGGAATGTGACGCAACAATCATAAACTTGGGCTTTACCGTCGCCTCAGGAAGCATAAACGCTATAACACTTGAACGGTTGCGCGTTACATAATATTTCCCACCATTTTTAAGCTGCCAAGCTTCACGCTCCGAAAGCTCGGTGTATCCGCTCTCTCGAAGTGACGCTGTAATATTTTCAACCGTATGAAAGCAGGATGGAGATTTTTCGATAAAATCAAGTAAATTTTCAGTATAATTCATTAGAGATACCTCCGATAGTTAAAATCACATCATAAATCCAAAGTCACCTTCGCCAATACCAATACGGGCATTAATCGCATCGATAAACTCTGCATCGGGTTCGATTATAATCTCAACACATTTGCCACCGTCGTCAAAAACAAGGCTGTGGCCGACAGCACCAAGATTCTGCGTATAATTGTAACGTGCCTTTGCGTCTGCCTTTTTTGTTCCGCGAGTGAAGTTTTCAACAACAGCCGAAAGAGAGATACGGCAAACGAGAATGTCACGCTTCCCTTGCTTACGGTAAACAAAAAGCTCTGCTGTACCGTCGTCGCGGTCATCAATGATATAGCGGTAATCGGAAAGAACAAAACGCACAAGAAGCTGTATACCCGTCACAACAAGTATAGCCGAGATCAGCTGAAAAACAACACGGTAAAGAAGCACCGTTGAAATTCCCATTAAAAGTATTCCCGAGAGAATAAATAAAAATGAGAGCCGCTGTGCTTTCTTTTCTTTTTGGGGAATACAAACCATGCTTATCTCCTATCTTATATAAACATTGCCGTGTGAAAGCAGTACCTGTCCGTTTTTGACTGTGAGAACACCAAACGACGCTTCTCCGTCACGCGGACGTGAAACACTTCCCGGATTGAAAACATACAGCGGTTTTTTGCCGCCTTTTATATAGCGGTTGTCACGTTCATGTGTATGGCCGTAAAGCACAACATCGGCATCCTTACGCCTTGCATATGCCTCAAGCTCAACAGTACCAGATTTCACCGACTGCATATGTCCGTGCAGAATGAGAACACGCACACCATCAATATCAATCATTCTATCCTGATATATCGGCGCAAGAAACTTCACTCCAAAATCACAGTTTCCGGCAACAGCATACACCGAAAGAAGCGGATATGCCTGTTCAATATTCTCTATATCGGAATAAAGATCACCGAGAAATATCACGCCGTCAATTTTATCGGGCGTACGTTCAATAACATCCATCATACTTTTATAAGTACCGTGTGAATCGGAAAAAATCAGATAACTCATTTAATCACCATGCTTCATATATTCACATAACTGGCGAATATACATACAATATATTGAATACATTTTTGAAAGGGGCAACTGCCATGCAGATCGATAAAACAAGCCTTGACCGTCTTCTATCTCTTGACGATGAAACTCTCGCAAAAACCATAAAAATGCTTGCCGCATCAACCGGTATAAATCCACGTGCAGCGGAAGCGGCAACGAAAAATCTTCGCCTTGTCCGTCAAAGCCTTTCAAACGCAACAGACGCTGATCTGAAGGCTGCAAGCGAGCTTATCGGTAAAGAAAAGACAGAAACCATCCTGCGCGGAATTGATGAGGAAACCAATGGACAATAATAACGATCTCAGCGGAATGCTCTCAAAGCTGCTCGAGAATCCCGAAGCACTGTCAAGCGTTATGAAAATAGCCGGCAGTCTTATGAATAATATTCCGAATGAAACGTCGGAAAGTCAGGCAGAGCCGTCAAACATTAAGCCCAATTCGATATCAAGAAATAATGACGGTAGCATGAACACTTTTGAAAATTCAAGTAACGATGCAGTACCGACATCCGCGCAACAGTCAATGCCCGATTTGTCTGCACTTAGTGCACTTGTGGGAATTGCAGACAAGGCAAATAAAAAAAGCGATCCCAGATGTAACCTTTTAAATGCACTAAGGCCTTACATGAGTCATGGACGTACCGAAAAAATTGACATGATGATAAAGGCACTGGGCTTAGCCGAGCTTGCCGACGGATTTCTAAATAATAAAAAGCTGTTTTGAGGTGAGAAGGTCATGTACGCACGAAAATACAGTGACGATAACAAGCAGCAGAGCTTCCGTCGCGGCGAATACACAATACCTGCAAACTATGCCGGCAACGCATTCACGGCAGACGAAATACCCGATATAGACTGTACAATAGCTGAACTGCCGCAGGATGAAGCCGCAAAAAACACCTGCAACATCATATGCGAAGAAAAAAGTGAAAACACCATCGCAGAGCAGCAGATATGCTGTGAAAATGCGGCAAATCAAACAGAATACTGCACTCAAAATTGCCCGTGTGCAAAGGAAAAAGCGGAATGTACAGAAAACGGCAAGGAGGAAGAACCGCGTCGTGGGATATTTCGTGACCTTTTGGGAAGATTTGACCGCGGCTTCGAGCTTGACGACCTGTTACTCATCGGGCTTATAATCCTGCTTTTAAACAGCGACAAGGATGAATGTGAAGGCTCACGGGACGAAATTATAATCCTGCTTGCACTTTTATTACTCAGCGGATTCTGAAAAATTATACAGTGAAGCCTGCGTATATATGGCAGGATCGGCGGAAAAGCTTTTAGTCTCGTAGGAATAGACGATTTTTCCGCTTTGCTTTGTAGTTGCGGAAATTATCATTCTATAGTCGAGTGAAACGTAATATTCCTCGGTGATATCAAGTGACGTATCGGTAAATGAAACATAATAAACATTTCCCGTCTCACTTCTTACAAGCTTGATAACCGTATCCTTGATATTCGCGCTCTGTGCATCATACGAGGTAAGGTCTTCATCAGAGGAATCGGTCACATCGGCTTCGGGAAACTCCGATATCAGAGAAAGAAGCGAGTCAACAGACGGAATCCCCGCCTCATTTTCTGGAACGATGCTCTCGTTTCTGGGGATCATTGTGGATTTATCCGAGGAATAATCATAGATATACAGCGATTTTTCATCGGCAATCTTCAGTGCTTCAATGACGGGAGCATCCGTGCTTTCCTGCGGCTGAATCGCATAAAGCTGTACGCGGAATTTATCGCCGTCACGGGAATAAGTGACATTTCGCGAATACGGAGTTTCACCGTCGTAATATTTGATAACTGCGCTCAGAAAAACTCCCGGTTCACTTTCCTTCGATAAAAGTGCCGCTCGGAGATTTTCATACGTTATATCAAAGGTGATCTCATCGCCCTGCTCACTTTTACCGTTTTTAACAATTTCCGAAAGTGCACCAAGGTCCCAGGGAAGCTCGTCCTCATCATCCTCAAAACCGACCAGCTGTTCAATAAAATCCGGCAAAAAGAGCATATCCATAGAATACATCCAGGCAAAAACCGCGCCGAAAACGATCACCATCACGACAATGATAATGACCGTTCCGAGAAGTATACCATGGTTTTCACTCTTTGGTTTCTTTTTCATTTTGACTTTATGTCCTCCGAAGCGTGTTCGCCGTCGTGGTTTTTGTCCTCACGTTTTTTATAATTGTCGTTGTCAACGGGATCAGAGAGATCGAGTCCCATCTTTCCGCGGACGCTCGCATGGCGCAAAATAATAAAGTTGATAAGGAAAATCGCAACGCCGACTGCAATAATTATCGCCGCGCGTCCAAAATTCCCCTCGGTAAACATTATAGCAGATGTACCAAGTATCGCGCAGATCGCATATAGTATCGCAACGGATTGCTTCTGGTTAAAGCCGAGGTCAATGAGCCTGTGATGAAGATGTCCGCGATCGGGAGCAAACGGGCTTTTACCGTGTGAAATCCTGCGGAATACCGCAAAGGTCGTATCAAGTATTGGGAGCGCAAAGATCGAAACCGGAACAATGAACGAGATCACCGTATGCAGCTTGAATACACCCGAAACGGACAGCACCGCCATAGTGTATCCAAGAAAAAGCGCACCGGTATCACCCATAAATATCTTTGCCGGGTTTGAATTGAACGGCAAAAATCCAAGGCAGGCACCGACAATTACGGCAGTTATCATCGCAACGGCAATATCGCCCTTTAAGAGCATAACGAGAAGCAGCGAAACCGAGCAGATCGCCGAAACACCGCAGGCAAGTCCGTCAAGACCGTCAATGAGATTTATTGCATTGGTAAGTCCGACGATCCACAAAACGGTTATCGGGATCGCCCATGCACCAAAGTGAATATATTTTCCGAAAAAGTTTACATATTCGAGAATGACGCCCTGTGAAACCGCAATAAACGCAACACCGATCTGAGCAATCAGCTTTATCCATGCGCTGATACGGAAAACGTCGTCAATAACACCAACCGCAACAAGAACAAGTCCTCCGACGTAAATAGCAATAAGCTCAGGGGTCAATCGGCAGAACACCAGCGTCGCAACAACGAAACCGAAAAATATTGCAAGTCCACCGATACGCGGAGTCGGCTTTTTGTGCATCCGTCTTGAATCCTTAGGAACATCGATAGCACCGATTTTATATGCAAGAACACTGACAGCAGGTGTCGAAGTGAACGCAACAAGTGCCGCAAGTGCAGTCGCAGCCAGTAAATATATGATTTCAGCCATTTGCATTGTTTTCTTCTCCTTACACC
>JAZNFB010000223.1:0-6426 GCA_045588895.1 Candidatus Flemingiibacterium sp. | reverse complement strand
CCCCGACATCGCTATGGGCGTTAACAAATCCGCAGAAGCAAAATCCGGCGAGGCCGACGAATTTGACATCGGTGCAGGTGACCAGGGTCTTATGTTCGGTTATGCTTGCGACGAAACTCCCGAGCTTATGCCGCTTCCTATCTCCCTTGCACACAAGCTTGCACTTCGCCTTACCGAGGTTCGCAAGAACGGCACACTTCCCTATCTCCGTGCTGACGGTAAGTCGCAGGTTACTGTTGAATACGAAAACGATAAGCCGGTACGTGTTGACGCTGTTGTAATTTCCTCGCAGCACAGCGCTGACGTTGAGCTTGAGCAGATCAGAGCTGACGTTATTGCTAACGTTATCAAGCCGATCATCCCTGCAGAGCTTATTGACGACAACACCAAGATTTACGTAAATCCCACCGGACGCTTTGTTGTTGGCGGCCCTCACGGTGACTCCGGTCTCACCGGACGTAAGATCATCGTTGATACATACGGCGGATATTCCCGTCACGGCGGTGGTGCATTCTCCGGTAAGGACCCAACAAAGGTTGACCGCAGCGCTTGCTATGCTGCTCGTTACATCGCAAAGAACGTCGTTGCGGCAGGACTTGCATCCAAGTGTGAGGTTCAGCTTGCATACGCTATCGGTGTTGCAAAGCCCGTGTCTGTACTTGTCGAGACATTTGGCACAGCTACGGTTGATCCCGAGAAGATTTCCGCAAAGGTTGCAGAGCTTGTTGACCTTCGTCCTGCGGCTATCATCGACCGCTTCAAGCTTCGCCGTCCGATCTACAAGAAGCTCGCAGCTTACGGTCACATGGGACGCGAAGATCTTAATGCTCCCTGGGAAGCACTTGATCTCGTTGATGAACTCAAAAAGCTTAAGTAAATATTTCGGGTTGTCGTTTCGGCGGCAACCCTTTTATTATTTTTTTCGTATTCGACAAATAACTATTTACTTTTCGTGATTTATATGCTATAATATATTTGCCACACAGTTGAATAATGCCATAAGTAGGTAGACGTTCGGTAAAAACGTCCGCCTTGTTGCTTATACCTATTTATGGTAACTGTGTGGCAACAGAAGCCAAGGCAGAGTTTTTCGGTGCGTGGTTTTTGTTGCCACGCACTTTTTGTTTTACTGGTGAGATTTATATTATTTTGAGGTAGACTTATGAAAAAAATCACCGCAATCGCAATTCTTTTGACATTATTATTTATCTTTGCAATCCCAACTTCCGCAGGCGAATTGGTTCCGTATGAACCTGCTGTATCGTCGGAAACATGGACTTTCACCGATAACGACTCCGGCTTAAGCTTTGAGATGCCGATCGAATGGCAGGTTACACAACCAACCACGCTCTCTGTATACAGTTTTTACAGCACAGATAAGCCTTATCTGGGACTTGGATATTACAGTCTGGATATATTCAATTTATATGCCATTGAACTTGGCATTTACACTCGCGAAAACTTCAATGCGGAAAATCTCAACCGCCATCAAATAGCAGAAATATACGGCGATATAACTTCAAGCGATGTAACATTCACCTATATAAACGGCAAAAAATATTTTGAAATACGCGATACCGCTGAAGAATCCGGTATAACGGGAAACATTAAATTATACGTAACCTTCCATAACGGATGGATGCACGTCTTCAACCTGACAGGAATCGGAAACATTGATAATGTCGCCATTTGGGATAAAATCCTCGAAACAGCAAAATATCCCGAGGTGACAGACTCTTATCCCGTGTCAGAGCCCGAAACGACCACCGCAAGTGAACCGTCCGTTTTTGTGCCTGATACATCAACATCAGCATCTCCATGGACATTCACAGACGACAAAACCGGTTTAAGCTTTGAAATCCCCGGCGAATGGGAAATAAGCAGTAGTTCCGATGCGCAAGCCACTCGATTTTCAAACGAAAACGATCCGTTTATGATACTCTCATATTCAAGTGTTGATGCCTTCAAGCCGGGAGTTGCCGGTGTTTTCAGCAGAGAGCAATTCAATATGGAAAATATCAGCCGTTATGATCTTGAAGAAATATACAGTGAGCTTTCTTTGGGAACTATTTCTTCAAATGATATAATCTCTGTTAATATAAACGGCGTGAAATATTATTTAATCAGCTATTCTCCCAAGGTCGATTACCAAGGTTATGACGTCCAAAGCTACAACAAAATATATGTCACATTCGATAACGGCTGGATGTATTCATTCACTGCAACCAGCATACTGAATATTGAATCCAACACAGTCTGGAATCAGATACTTGAAAGTGTGGAATTTCCGGATGCGGTAAATGATTCTCAAAAAACTCCTACCACAGATAAAAATTCCTCAAATAACGAATTAGACTCATCCGTGTCGCTCCTTCTGATAATATATATGCTGATTTTTGCAATAGCACCGATTGCAATTATTGTACTGGTGATAGTTTCAATAGCGATGGCAGGTAAATCCTCCATAAGACGCGACGGAAGCGTGAAACCGGGCAAGACCGCTATTGATAAACTGACCGATGTGGGAATCGTTATAATGGCATTAATACTGACATTTATAGCTGCGTTTGCGTTCGGAATGATAATATATATGATTACCGGCGTTTCTTTCATGCTTGGATTTCTCCCGCTGATGGGCTTACTCTTCCTTTTCAAAAAAATCTTTTCCGATCTGTATTATAACCGCAAGATCAGAAGAATAACAAAGCACCTGAAAGCAACCGGTCAGCCGACACTTTATGATAACATTAAAGATTATGTTGATCCGGCTATCATAGACTATTGCAAGATCTACAATGAACGCGGACAATTCGCAACCGTAAAACAGTATCTCAAGCAGCAATTTAAAGCGAAAAACTTTACGCGCGATATTTATATTATTCTGCTGGAAGAATTTACAAAATAAATCAAAGCGGTATAACCGAGGGATAAATGTTGTACCGCTTTCCAATATAAAAAGCTGTCGCATTTATAACGGCAGCTTCTTTATTTTGGGAATTATTCAGTTTGTGTTTCTGGGTTGGATATAGACCTCGACGTGCTCCATCGTATATGAGGTTGGACCTTCATACGTTATCTCAATAACCATGTAATGATCCTCCTGTGCCTCAAGTGGAATGTCATAGTGAAGAACCGGATCGTTTGTGAAATTAGTAGCTCCGCCCGGACGTGCCGTTCCGTAACCCGTATATGTACACCATACAGAATTTACGTCCACCCTCGGAACAACTCCATAGCTTAACTGCTCCCTTGGAATGGATATATCAAGCGTCACCTTTGAGCCAACTGTAATATCTCCAACCGGAATACGTAAGGTTGTTGTTGAACCGGGCTTGATTACTCCGCTTGGATACCAGTACGACTTCCACACAGCAGGCGAGTCATTGAATGTGATAATACATCTGCGGTTCATCTCGATAACCTTGTCGTATGAACCCATATTTGTGGTGAATATCCATCTGCCGTTGAGATTTGCAATGGTTGAATCAGCACCGATTGTAACCTTTTCTTCTTCAGTAGTAACACCCGTAGCCGCGGTATTCATATTGAGAATATAAATCTTGTCAGCACCCTGCGAATAAGCACTTGCGCAGAAGCCGGCATAAAGCTCTGGCGTCCAGCCGGCACTATCAACAGCCGCAGAGCGTCTGATGTAAGCCGTATCAATACCTGCCGCCAATGTCACACCGTAGGGCGTAAGAATGGAATCCCAAAGTGCAATCGGCATATCAAAATCGGTACACTCGAAGCGGCCTGTAACAGTAACGTGATCAACAGTCCCCTCTGCCGCCCATGTGATAACGTCAAAGCCGTGTTCATAGCAGGTTTGAGGATCAGACGGAACACGAACCGCAATCTTTATGTCGTGACCGTACTTTTCTTCATATATCGCCACTATATCATATAAATCACGCATGAACTGATTTAAAATATCAAGTCCGTTGTGCTCGCCGCCAATATGCCACAGGAATCGCTCTCTCTGGAAATCAAGCTCAATACCTTCAACCTCATAAAGACTGAGTGCTTCGTTTATCAGAAGCAGATAATGCTCACGCACCTCCGGATAGGTGTAGTCATAAACCTTGTCCATATAGGAAGCAAAGCTATGATGCTTAACGCGGTAAAGCTGCGGATTCTCATGGAAATAGTCAGACTGGAGGAATGAGGTTTGATAATTACGTTCATGGGCATCGTTCATACGGAAAGAAAGCCATGGATTGATTCCCATTTCATATAATAGCTCTGCCCATAAACCGATATAGTCAACTCCAAGCGTTTCCCAGATGTGATGTGCACCCTTGCAGGGATCAGTTTCTGTATAGTCAACTGCAATGCCGTTTTCCTCTGTCTGATAGTATTTATCGAGATAAGACATCCAGACGTTTGAGGGATAGGTCGCAAGCTCATTACAAACGGTGAGCATAAAGTCTGTAACCTGCGTATCCTTATATTGCATTATCGCCGCAACCAGATCTTCCTTGGTAACGGTATCCGTGTTTTTGCCAACATTGTGAAGTGTACCGTCAGCATCGTTATTGAGCATGACACCGTTTATCTTATATTTTTCGTGGTAAGCTTCTGCATCAAATGTTTCCGAAAAACCGCCGGCGTTTGCATACGTAAGCTCAAGGACGGTTGCTCTGTCCCATTTTTCGCCGAATGTTGTGGATGTATTGCCTCCGCTCGGAATGGAATCCACCGGAACAAGCGAAAATTCATCCATGCAATAATCCTGGAAATACTCCGGATATCCGGCTCCGCAGACATTCATTATATCAAGCGGAGAGTCGAGCGTTACATAAGTCTCAACTTTCATCCATTCGTTGGAGCAGTTTACATAGAGTGTAAGCATTTCTTTGTTATCTGCGTCATAAAACTCAATACGCAGACTCGTTAATTCATTTCGGTTGTATGTACGAAAGTAACCGGTGAACTTATAAATTCCTGCAGGCACTTCCTCTGCGGGGGTAAGGCGATAACCGAAGTAGTTATACGGAATCGCATCCGTGCGAAGATAACCGCCGTTTTCATCTTTGATCCATTCAAGGATCATTTGGCCGCTCTGCTTTGACCACTGTGAAAGGCAGTCAATACTGTCAAAGCTACTTTCACCAAGCAGGTTATCCTCGGGAAGATCTGTTGGAATAGACAACGGCTGAACAAAAGGTTCTGTATACTCCGGAACGCCGCTGACTCCGACAACAAGCTTTGCACTTGCACAAACAGCAAACAACTGTGCTATAAGTGTAAAAAGCAAAACCGCTGAAAAAACTTTCATTTTTTTCATAATATTTCCTCATTTTTACAGTTCAAATTATATAATAATATCGATTATATATATATATATATTATCATAAATTCGCACATTTTGTCAAGACATTTTCTATACTTTTGCAGACAGTTTTCATTTTTTAGCCGCAGATTATAGATTTTCTTATAACAAAAATCAAAACACTCATCACCGATATTGTGCCGACATATAATCGCAAACCGCCGCAAACACCGTCACGGCAACCTGCATTCTGTATTCATCCGTTCCCAATTTCGCACATTCAGCACGGTTTGATAAAAAACCGCATTCAACAAGTATCGCCGGCATTTTCGCACGGTCAAGAATATATATCGCCGAGGTCGCACGCTTGATTTCACGGGTGTTGCTCCTATCAAGCCAGGTTTCGGCGTACCCCTGAACATAGCTTGCAATCTGTGAGCTTTCTTCACTGTTCGGCGAATACCACACCTGCAGTCCCGAATATTTTTCGCTTGTGAATTTATTCATATGTATGCTGACGAGTATCACTTCCCTGCCCGATTCAAGAATACTGTCCGCCACGGCAAGACGGTTCTTGAGATCGTTCATCTTCCGATGCTTTTTCACGTCATCGGAAACAAGCATCTCGTCCTGTGTGCGAGTCATTACGCAGTCAACACCCGACAACCGGCAAAGCATAGCAATACGCTCTGAAACAGCCAAATTTATCTCCTTCTCAAGACTGCCGTCAACACCGACCGCACCGCTGTCCATGCCTCCGTGACCTGCATCTATAACAATAACAGGCAGCTTCGCTTCAACCTTTTCAATCACCGCGGCACTCTCCCCTGCCATAAACATAGCGATCATATAACAAAGAAAACACACAGCGCACAGCAAAAAAACTATAATGCCGAACTTGACTCCCATCCATACGGCACCGCGCACTTTTTGCTCTCCCACAGACGCTTTGTTCTCATAAGGTATCACTTCCTTCATGAAAAAACTCCTCCAAGTCTTTTTGTTTCATTCTATGTCCGCGTCCCCGGGATTATGTTTTCTTTTGCGCCGTATAAAGCTTTTGAATATCCGTGCCGCAGCGATCATAATAACGGCACTGACTAAAAACACCGTCACCTGTCCGCGTGCGCGCATGTCAAACCATCCGCAAACCA
>JAZNFB010000222.1:0-4320 GCA_045588895.1 Candidatus Flemingiibacterium sp. | reverse complement strand
CCTTGCCCGCAACGTTGAATTCCTCGCGGTAAACGAAGATGCCCTCGCTCGCATCGCGCGCGATGATGCCCTTTTCCATCCAATCGGCAAGAATCTTTCCTGCCTCGTTGTATCTGTCCTCACCCACGGGAAGCTCAAGGCGGACAAGGTTATATTCGTTCTGCTACATAACGGGAAGCCAATACATTATAAACTCATTTGCTTCTCGCTGGTTAAGACCGAGCACTTCAAGCTTTTCCTCCAAAAATTCTGCCGCTTCATCGCCCCTTACACAGAAGCCGTCGGGATATTCATAATCGCTTGCGGTGAGAGATTCCTCCCAGTAAAGCGCGTAGTACGAGCGTCCGCGTGAATCGGTCAGTGTACCGTCTGAAAGTGCGGTAACTCTCCAGCCGTCGTTATATGACGGGTAATCGACGATGAGAAGCTCGGGATTTTCAAATTTTACGCTTACCTCGGTTTCTTCGCTCGGATAGAGGTAGAGCACGGGCTTTGCGAGCGCCCCCTCAAAGTCGTAATAGTCGTATATGCCGGATTCTCCGGTTTCGGGGATATAGTAGTATTCGTAAAAGTGATTTTCGCCTCTCTCATTGGTGTCGTTATAGTCCTTGAATACTAAATAGTAACCGTCGCCGTCGTCGGTTTTTTCGAAGTACCCCGACATATATCTGTCATAAGTGTAATTCTCCGGAATCACGCCGAAATCGTGGATAAGCTCTCCGTATGGAGCAAAGAGACGCAGGGTGTTATTTTCGTCCATAGTGAGAATGGAGTTGTTGATTGTTGAAATACATCTGAGGTTGTCGGGCGAGGTATAGAGAACATCTGCGTTTGCGTTATAAATTCGGTATGTGCCGTCTTCAAGCCAGCCGAGATAATTGCCGTCGGGAAGCTTGATGAATGCCACAAAGAATTCATTTACAAAGAGGTTAAGATCAGGACGGTATACGCTCACAGCGGTGAAATCGCTGTAGTTTGTGCCTACAATGAGGAAGTCATCAAGCGTCGAGAATGAGCCGTAATTTACTGTGGGGAAGGTATATACATATTTACCGTCTTTGGTTGCATAGGAATAGTTATCGCCGCTTACCATCACGTAGTCGTTATATTCATAGCGCCTATGTGCGTTTTCCGTAGTATAGTCGATGCATGACTCGGTTACGGCGAATCCGGGATACCATTCTGAGCCTCTTTCTCCGATATACTGCCATTCAACGGTTGTTGTGTAAAGCTTGCCGTCCTTGATGTTGACAAATTCAGCCATCTCGGGACTAATAAGCATAACACTGTCAAAGTGACCTGAGAGGGGAAGCTTTACGATTATGTCGTTTTTATAATAGTAGTTGGAATCATGCACGTAAATAGCCGCTTCTGTATCGTCGGTCATGGTTCTTGTGCGCAGCGTTACAACGCCATCGGGAAGCTTATCAACACGCTCAAACGTCGGGTAAAGCGTTACGTTCCCGATCTTCAGCGCATTCATTTCGGGAATGTATTCAGCAGTTTTGCCTTCATTTTCATAATGATTGTAGTGTACTATGCGAAGATCTGCGTTGTAGACATAGTAGCCGTTTATAATGTAATTGCCGACAACTCTGAAATTGCCGCCCGCGCTTAAATCAATGTCTTTTTTAACACCGTTTTCGCTGTATATTGTGATATCGCCCATTTGTCCGTTTTTTACGGTGCAAAGTAGGATGTTTTTGCAGATGTTGCCGTAGGCATCGGTGTATTCGAGGATATGCACCTCGTCAAAAATCTCGATGTTGTTTGGATCTCTTGTCAGAGTACAACTGAATTTGCCGTCATCGGTTTTTTCAATCTTTATATTATCGTTTGAAAAAGCTGTGTTGGTTAAAGGTGTCGGTTTTATCGGTTCGGCTGTTGTGTCCTCGGGGATGTCGGTCGTTTCTTCTGTAACGGTTGTGTCCTCGGCGGTCGTGTCAAGTGTGGTTTCTTCAAGCGGCAGGTCGCGCTCGTTACAGGAAGCTAAAAGCATGGAAGCCAAAATTACTGCGGCAAAAACTCTTTTTTTCATGGTCATTCTCCTTATAAATATTTAATTTGTCAACAATGGTTCTCGGACGGTATCGCAGACTCCCGTGTCGGGAAAGTAACGGAAAATAACATACTGCGAATCGTCGTCATTTGGGTCATCGAAGATAACTTGCCAATATTTTATGATTGGATGCTCGGCGGTCTCAACGTCAAAAACGCAGTTCCGATATGGAGTATACTGAATAAGCTCCTCGTTCCAGCCGTCAAGCTCCTCGTGCGCCGTACCGTCGTAGGTGATAAACTGTACCTTGCCTGTATTTGTCAGCACTGCCGCTCCGAATGTGTCAAACAGCAGCGGCCGTTCAACGTGGTCGGTTTGATATATGATTTCTCCGTCCGTTGAAGCAATCATAAATTCCTTTGTGTCTTTATCAAAAAGGGTGAGATATCTGTCCTCGCCGCTTATATGGAATATTTCGGCAGGGGAAGAATTTATCGGGTTAAGCTCCTTGTCGTAAAGCGTTATTTCATCGGCAGGCTCGTTTGAATTTACGATATATTCTATTTTGTCCGGCTCATAAACATAATTCGGATAATGCGTTGCCAAAACGGCTCCGCCCGTCCAGATCTGTTCTCCGCAAAGGAGTATTTCTCCGTTTTCGTTGAGAATCCACGGCGTGGAAACCGTCATACCGTGAAAAGCACCGTCAAGCGGAACCTCTTTGATATCTGCACGGATATAATCGGGAAGATCCCCCACGTTAAGCGGACCGATTATCCAACAGTTTTTAAGGATTCCGTTCTGACGATAGAGAACATGCACGTCGTATATGCCATTTCCACAAGCGTCGATTATCTCTCCCGAAACAGAGAAAGAAAGCTTGTAATATTCGCCATCTTTTTCGAGAACGAAACCGTTTTCGTCGTCCTTGGTATATAGTGTGCTGCTCTCTGCTGTATAAATTTCGGTCAGATTTTCAGGCTTGGTTTCATATTTCATCAGGCGTATATATTCCGATTCAAGATTATAATCGTTATTCCATACGGTGAGCCGTGCACCGTCCTCAAATTCTGCTTGCGAAAGGATGTCACCACGAAGCGAATGAGCGGTTCCGTTTAAGTTACCGTCAAATAAGCTGCGATTGAGAAGTATATAGTTACCCTCGACGGCAACCTCGTTATACGAAAAGTTGAAATCCCTCGTTTCAAGTGCGCCGTCCCTTAATATGTATGCAAATGTCTTTTGAAGAAAAACGTACTGCGATTTTATTTCGCCGTTTTCTTCAAATTTCACCTCACCGAAATCGAGGAATTTACGCAGGCGTTTGCCGCTTTTGAGGTCGTACAGTATGTAATAGTCCTCCGACTCCGTAACAAGGTAATCGGATGTGTTAAGAACAATGTCACCCTCATACTGAATGTTTACGGTTGTTTCGCTTTCGGGCTCTGTATCATTCACGCCGCATGAGGTTAACAATGCGCTTGATATAAGGATTGACAAGAGAAGCTTTTTCATTTTTTCACCCCTTACTTGTTTTAACTGTTTATTTGACGAAAGCAGGCTTTATTTTGTTCCGATAAAACTCAAAAAAATATGAGTGACCGCTAAAGCCACTCATAAAAATCTTTTAATTAACCGAGATCGTGGAAGATGGGTTCCTCGGGATTTTCCTCCGGTTCTTCGTCCTTATAATAGGGATCGATCATAACTTCCTTGATTTTCGGGAATGATGCATAGGATGCCATGAAAGCACAGTCTGCAAAAAGAAGAATGAATGGCATGATTATTCCGAGAGGGAAGTATACAAGCATAAGTCCATATGTGAGAAAGAGCATTGCGACGATTCCGAGCGTTGCCATAAAGTTGCGCTTGAAGCCGAGAAGCGCGAAGATGAGGGAGTTCTTGAGGATCTTGAATATCGAAAGGTCGAAGGTTATCATGATTGTGTACATATAGAATCGCATCCAGAACCAGAGAAGTGAAATGAAGATTGAAGCCCAGAACATAAAGTTCATGACAGATGACACGCCGGAATTGAAAACGAAAAAGAAAATATCATAAACGCAAACGCCGGTGAACACGAGGTCAATAATGCCAAGTATCAACCCCTGACGCTTATTACGTTTGATTGCATACCAGAAATCGTCCCACATGAATATCGGCTCACCCTTGACCATATTGCGGAGAATATATGTGGTTCCGGTGCTGACATATCCGAAGGTGAAAAGAAGTAAAAAGCCCAGAGCGTAGACAACATATGTCCACGTGTTGTTCAGCGTGGTTTCTGCCTGGTTTCCGAAAATTCCGAAAAGGACTGCCGC
>JAZNFB010000221.1:0-12707 GCA_045588895.1 Candidatus Flemingiibacterium sp. | reverse complement strand
TATTATTATATTGAAGAACAGGAACCATCGCCATAAGGTCGTCCCATGTTTTCGGAATATCGAGACCAAGCTCTGCGAGGACATCCTTGCGGTAGAACATCATCGAGAAGGTCTGGGTTTCAGGCAAGCCGTATGTTACGCCGTAAAGTGACAGCGGAACAGTCGCAGACTCAGAGAATCTCGAAGCAACCTCATCGAAGTTTGAGAAAATCTCGCGCATCTCGGCGTCATAAGCTTAAGTTGCTTCATCGTCGCCTTCCTTGTCTGCATATCCCTCAGGATTAAGCGGAAGGACAGCGCTTCGGATCGCATACTGAACCGGGATAGTCTGAGCGTTTTCAAGTGCAACGTCAGGACCTGTGCCGGAAAGGGTTGCCGGGAGAAGTGTACCTGCCGCAACGAGACGGAGGTTTACACCGATATTCTGAACACCGACGAAATCGTTATCGCAAAGTGTACGGATAACCTGAGCGGAGTCACGGTCGCTCTGTGCCCAAACGTCGATGATCTCATCCTGATTGAGCTCCTTGGTCGCACCCATGTTCGAATAGTCGGTGAAGAAAGACATAACGAAGGACTTTACCTCAAAGCCGACAGAATCGAAGAATCCCGCCTCAGCCTTGGGAAGCTTTGAGCCTGCAGGCTGAATTGAAATATAGTCGAGAAGGAGCGGCTGGCTTCTTACGCTGTTGAGCCATGTACCGAGCGTACCTATGTTACTCTTAAGAGTTGAAAGGTTCTTTGCAACCTCGTCCTCATCAGTCGCCATCTTCTCAAGAACACGTGCGATATTGTCAAGAGTTGCCGTGTTGCTTCCCTTTGCGCCGTTAATCTCGGTTATAAGCTTAGAAACGGCATCAATCTCACGGTACTGCTTATAAAGGTCCTTGATTGTGTCCGGAATAAGTCCTCTGAAGTTATAGTCACGATACTGGTCGGGATCAGCACCTGTGATCTGAAGGATCTTAAGGTAGTCATTGTTGATCGAGGTGAGAGCATTCTGAATACGTCCGATGATCTCACTCATTTCGCCGAGAACAACTTCAAATCTTATTGTATATTCTTTACCCGCTTCAAAGTAGAACTGGAACGAGGTTTCGCCATTGTTGAGTGGCTTTACATTCCAGGATTCAGAGAAATTGAACTGGAGGTAATTTGCTTCCTCGAAAGGAACTTCACCGTTTATGTAAATACGGCGGGATGTATACATACCGTTAAGGTCTGCCTGCTTGAAGCGCGGAACAATCTCATAAAGGCCGCTTGCTTCAGGGGTGAATGTATACTCAATCCACTGACCGACACTCTGCCACTTTGTTCCTCCGATCGAATTGAGCTTCGACTGAGACGAGCTCTGCGGAGAGGTTATAGCGGAGGTTCTGTCGTTCTGCGGATAGATTGTCTGGTCCGAGGTGGCAGAAGTAAATTCAGCCTCAATGATAATGGGCTCAACATCGGTTGCCGGCTTGTAACCGTTTTTCTGATACTGTGCTTCAACCTCACTGTAGGTGAGAGGCTCCTCATAGGGATAGAGTGTTATGTTCTTGATTATAAGAGTTTCACGTGTTCCCTCGAAGGAGATGGTGTGAGCACCCTCGGTGAATACGATTTCAAAGGGATTGATGTCGTATCCTGTCGAGTCGGACATAACATAGGTAGACCATCCGGGAACAATCGACTTCTCGGGTCTGATCTCATTTTGACTGAGGTCAAGCTTGAAGCCGCGTCCGCCGGCAGCATAGCTCTCTTCATCAAGATTATCTTGCCACACCTTGGAGAACGAAAGATATCTCGCTCCCTTGAAGGGATACGCCCCATCAATACGCATTCTGCGCTCAATAGCGGTTGCCTTTGCCTCTTCGCCGTTAAAGGATTCTTCGGTCGCCAAGAAGTTATATTCAACCTTGATCGCATACTTAGCCGTTTCAGGGATATCAACATCCCATGTTACGGTTCCCGCGCTGGGAGTATAAAGCACGCCATCGCGCACCTCAACCGCAGCGTCTGTCAGTTCCGTGTTGTAATCGACGGCGTTTATAACAATTGATGATTCTGCGCGCTTAACATCGGCATTTCTCGCCGCATAATCCGCGTAAATTTCGGCATTTAACAGGTCCTGAACATCAGCTATATCGTAGCCGACCATGGAGCTGTCATCTGCTGCTTCGACGGTTTCGGTTTCGGCTGCCGCAGCAACACTAAGACCCGAACCGAGCATCATCAATGATAAAAAACCGGCAATTAAACGTGTTAATCTCGTTTTTTTCATTAACTTGTTCCTCCTGCCAAGAAATTACTTTGAAGGGTATAAAATCGCTTAGAAGCCTTGCCTGTAACCTTTTTTGTGTTCCGAGCTGCCGTTTGTGTGGCTTATAATATAATGAAGACAAAACTCAAAACGCGCAAAGGGCATAACAAAGCAGTGAACTAATCGGCGGCTCCGACTACCACATCGGGACACTCCGCCGATTTTTTCATACAAATATAATAGCATAACGCCGCAAAAAAGTCAAGAGCGGCATTTTTTTCAGAACTTTTCCGTGCCGCCCTCAAAAGTCACTCTTGTGCCGAAATTCGGTTGTTCACATTTTGTCGAGCTATGTCGCACCGAGTCGAGCTCGTTTGTACGACAAACGTAACAGTTCTAATGTAATTTAAATTTACTTTTATTAGCTGATAAAGTGCTGTATTTATCAGCCGTTTCGGAACTTTCCGCTGCATCGATCTCGTTATTGGTAATTTTAAATTACCTAATCAAACTAACAAAACAGCATTTTGCAGCCGTAAAAGCCATGTTTTTCATAGTGCAATCTGTACAAAAATATCACAATTTTTTCTACACCTATACAATTTGCACAAAATTAGCCTTTTTCAGTAAATATTTGTAAAATTATGTAATATTCTTCCAATCGAGCTTCCTTTTACCATGGAACTCCAATATAATTGATATTCCGTAAGTCACCCACAGTATGACAACCGCAGGTCATAAAAAAGCGACTGCCCCATCAATGCAGGACAGTCGGATTATATTATATTACTGATGCTTGGTGCAGGATGCGCAGTGACCGGCACACCCACCCTTACGAAGGTCATGTGCGATACCCTTTTTGTCGTAATAATTGGCAATCGCTTCCTTGACCGCTTCTTCGGCAAGCACGGAGCAGTGTATCTTCTGCGGCGGAAGTCCGTCGAGTGCCTCGATAACCGCCTTGTTTGTAAGCTTCAGTGCCTCTTCGACGGTCTTGCCCTTGATAAGCTCGGTTGCCATTGACGATGTTGCAATTGCCGCACCGCAGCCGAATGTCTTGAATTTTACGTCCTCAATAACCTCATTTTCGTTAATTTTGAGGTACATTCTCATGATATCGCCGCAGGTTGCGTTACCAACCTCACCAACAGCGTCCGCATTCTCTATCTCGCCGACGTTTCTGGGATTAGCGAAGTGATCCATAACTTTTTCGCTGTACATAGTATATCTCCTTTCAGTCTTTATCCGTTATAAAGCGGACTCATTGCGCGAAGTCTTTCAACTATAGGGGGTAATTTTTCAAGAATATAGTCGATATCCGCATCCGTTGTGTCACGTCCGATTGAAAGTCTGAGTGAACCGTGCGCCTGTTCAACGGGGACGCCGATAGTTAAAAGCACATGGGAGGGTTCAAGTGAGCTTGACGAGCAAGCCGAGCCGGTTGAAGCGCAGATTCCTGCCATATCAAGAAGCAGAAGTAAGCTTTCACCCTCGATAAATTCAAACGAAACATTAACATTTCCGGGAAGTCTTCCCTCTCTCGGGCCGTTGAGACGTGTATGCGGTATATCGGTTATTGAATCAATGAGACGGTCACGCATCGCCGCGACACGCTTACCCTCCTCAAGTCCGCCAATAGCATCCTCAAGAGCCTTTGCAAGACCGACGATATACGGAACATTCTCCGTGCCGCCGCGTCTGCTTCTCTCCTGACCTCCGCCGTCGATAAGGTTATTAATGCGAACACCGTTTCTGATATAAAGTGCACCGATACCCTTGGGAGCGTGAATTTTATGTCCCGAAAGCGAGAGCATATCAACGCCAAGCTCGGCAATGTTTATCGGAATCGCGCCAACAGCCTGAACAGCATCGGTGAAAACAAGCGTTTTGGGATTTTTCTCCTTAACAGCCGCCGCAATTTCACGTATAGGCTCTATAGTACCGATCTCGTTATTGGCGTACATAACCTCAACAAGGATTGTGTCAATTCGGACTGCCGCCGCAACCTGCTCAGGTGTTACGCGTCCCTCACTGTCCGTGTCGAGATAAGTAACCTCAAAGCCCTCTTTTTCAAGACTTTCGAGCGCATGAAGCACGGCATGATGTTCAATTTTAGTTGAAATGATATGTCTGCCGCGGTTTCTCATTGCATAAGCGATACCCTTTATAGCCCAGTTATCCGCCTCAGAGCCGCTTGCCGTGAAGTAAATTTCATTAGGCTTACAACCGAGAAGCGATGCGATTTTTTCACGTGCCTCGGTGATTGCCGCTTTTGCAATTCTGCCCTTCTGATGCAAGCTTGACGGGTTGCCGTAAACCTCGGTGAGATAAGGCATCATCGCCTCAAGCACCGCCGGGGATGTGGATGTGGTTGCCGCATTATCGGCGTAAACCAATCTCTCTGCCATGATATTTATTCATCCTTTCCGTGTGGAAGATAATTTTATAATAGAGCGGTTATTATTACCGCATATTTATTGTATACCTTTTTGGTGCACTTTTCAATACCCAAACAGCATTTTAATGTAAACATTCCGTGAACGTCACCGATAAAGCTCCGCTTCGGCGCACGCAAGCTGGTCGCAACGCTCGTTATACGGATGTCCGGCATGACCTTTAACCCAGACGAGCTTGACCTCGTGACGTGCAAGCTGTGCAAGTAGTCTTTCCCACAAATCGGGATTAAGTGCCGGAGATTTATCGGATTTTTTCCAGCCGTTTTTCTTCCAGCCGTAAACCCATCCCTTTTCGATTGAATCGACCATATATTTTGAATCGGACGTGAGTGTTACGTCACAGGGTTCTTTAAGTGCTTCGAGTGCGCTTATTGCCGCCATAAGCTCCATGCGGTTATTTGTGGTTTGTGCTTCACCGCCTGAGAGTTCTTTTTCGATATCCTTATAAACGATAACAGCTCCCCATCCGCCCGGGCCTGGATTGCACTTACAAGCGCCGTCTGTATAAACATCAACGTGTTTCATCCGATTCACCTCCGTTTAACGGTGTATAATGTATGCCGTATTATATTATGCTCATTTTTGGGGAAAATATTGTGGTTTGAGGAAAGTTTGTTTTGCGCCTGATGGGCGAAGCACACCGCATTGCGCTCCAATCTATCTTTGAGCCTTCCATCGGGGGAGAGGTGGAGCAGAGTGCACGACATCTGCCTCGCAATTTCGGTGAAAACCGGATGAGGGCAACCTCGCCGGAGAGAGCAAGAAGCGACCGTACTCCTTTTCCCCTTACCGTTTCTGCCGCAAACACCAAAACCAATGGAGCTGCCTGTATGTGTGGATACGACAGCTCCGCATATTCTTATTTGAAATACTTAACGCCGGACTCGAAGATCTTCTGATCCTTGTCTCCCTCAATGTTAACAGCAACATTAGAACCGATACGCTCGCTGTGTCCCATCTTACCGAGGATACGTCCGTCGGGACTGAGGATGCCTTCTATAGCATATGTCGATGCGTTAGGATTGTAACGGATGTCCATTGTGGGATTGCCGTCCATATCAACATACTGCGTTGCGATCTGACCGTTAGCAGCAAGAGAACGGATAACCTCCTCGCTTGCGAAGAAGCGTCCCTCTCCATGTGAAATCGGTATCGAGTGAATGTCGCCGGCATTTACGCCTGCAAGCCACGGTGACTTGTTGGATGCGATACGGGTACGAACCATCATCGACTGGTGACGTCCGATTGCGTTGAAGGTAAGTGTCGGGCAATCAGGAGTCATTTCGTCCATAATCTTGCCATAGGGCAGGAGTCCCGATTTAACGAGTGCCTGGAAACCGTTACAGATACCGAGCGCAAGGCCATCGCGTTGCTCAAGAAGTCTCGTTACAGCCTCTTTAACCTTGGGATTACGGAGAACTGCCGTGATAAACTTGCCCGATCCGTCAGGCTCGTCACCGCCGGAGAAGCCGCCGGGAATCATGAGCATCTGTGCGTTATCGAGGAGCGAAACGAACTCGTCGACCGCATCTCCGAGTGCCTTTGCATCAAGGTTACGCAGAACGAAAATATCAGCGTGTGCGCCTGCCTTAACGAAACGGCGCATGGTGTCGTATTCACAGTTTGTGCCGGGGAATACGGGAATGACAACTCTCGGCTTTGCAAATGTATCTATATGATGTGCCTTTGCACGGGTGGTGCAGGTGAAAGCTTCTGTAAGCTCGGGCTTGATTTCTGCCGTTTTGGTCGGGAAGACCTTTTCGAGTGTATTTTCCCAAGCGTCTGCAAGCTCGGTGATGGCAACGGATGTACCGCCGATTGTAATCTTGCCGTCGTCGGTGGTGTAACCGATAAGCTCGCCGTCAAGCTCGTCTGCAGTCTCGATAATGAATGCACCGTAGTTAAGAGCAAACAGTGTCTTTGTATCAATTCCCTCGCTCTTGAAGCCGACACGGTTACCGAAGCTCATCTTCATGATACCCTCAGCAACACCGCCTGCGTCAACGGTGTAAATTGCCTTAGCTTTACCGCTTGCCGCAATTGCGTAAACCTTTTCAAAGAGGTCACGGAGCGATGCAAAATCGGGAAGCTTGTCATCGTTATATTTCGGTGCAAAATAGTAAACCTTGTCGCCTGCCGCCTTAAACTCGGGAGTTACGATATTCTTTGCATCCATCGGAGCGATTGCGAACGAAACAAGTGTCGGAGGAACGTCGATGTTTTCAAATGTACCGGACATTGAGTCCTTACCGCCGATTGCCGCAATGTTAAGTTCAAGCTGTGCCTTAAGCGAGCCGAGGAGTGCCGCCATGGGCTTACCCCAACGCTCGGGCTTGTTATTTGTACGCTCGAAATATTCCTGGAATGTCAGATAAATGCTCTTATAATCGATACCTGCCGCAACGAGCTTTGCAACCGATTCAACAACTGCATAAGCCGCACCGTGGTAAGGGCTCTTTTCGGAAAGGAACGGATCGTAACCGTACGCCATAACCGAAGTGGTATCTGTTTCGCCCTCAAGAACGGGAATCTTTGCCGCCATATACTGAGGCTGTGTGAGCTGATATTTACCGCCGTATGGCATTACGACTGTGCCTGCACCGATTGAGCTGTCGAACTTTTCAACAAGTCCTCTCTGCGAGCAGATATTGAGGTCAGCGATAAGCTCACGGAGCGCCTTTTCGGTGTCCTTTGTATCAAGACTTGCCGCGTAACCGTCGAGAAGCCCATCCTCGTTAACGGGTGTAATTTCAATAGTAGTATGCTTCTCTGCGCCGTTGGAGTTTAAGAACTCACGGGAGAGATCGATGATATATTTGCCGTTCCAGAGCATCTTGAGTCTCGGCTCTTCGGTAACGGTTGCAACAACAGTCGATTCGAGGTTTTCGCGGGACGCATATTCACGGAATTTGTCTACGTTTTCAGCCGCAACAACAACTGCCATTCTCTCCTGCGATTCGGAAATTGCAAGCTCTGTTCCGTCAAGTCCCTCATATTTCTTCGGAACCTTTGAAAGATCAATGTCAAGACCGTCCGCAAGCTCACCTATAGCAACCGAAACGCCGCCTGCACCGAAATCGTTACATCTCTTGATAAGACGTGTAACCTCTCCGTTTCTGAAAAGACGCTGAATCTTTCTTTCCTCGGGCGGATTACCCTTCTGAACCTCTGCACCACAGGTTGTGAGCGATTCTGTTGTGTGTGCCTTGGAAGAACCTGTTGCACCGCCGCAGCCATCACGTCCGGTCTTACCGCCAAGCAGAACGATAACGTCACCTGCCTCGGGACGCTCACGAACAACATTACATTCGGGAGCTGCACCGACAACCGCACCGATTTCAAGATGCTTTGCGACATAGTTCGGATGATAAAGCTCATAAACTGCACCGGTTGCAAGACCGATCTGATTACCGTAAGACGAATAGCCTGCGGAAGCACCGTGTGTGATCTTGCTCTGCGGAAGCTTGCCGGGAATTGTATCGGCAACAGCCACTCTGGGATCTGCACAGCCGGTAACACGCATAGCCTGATATACATATGCACGTCCGGACAATGGGTCACGGATAGCACCGCCAAGACAGGTTGCCGCACCGCCGAAAGGCTCGATCTCTGTGGGATGGTTATGTGTTTCGTTCTTGAACATGAGAAGCCAATCCTGCTCCTCGCCGTCAACTGTAACCTTTATCTTAATCGAGCAGGCGTTGATCTCCTCGGATTCGTCCATGTTCTTGAGTACGCCGCGCTTCTTTAAATATTTAGCCGCGATTGTACCCATATCCATGAGGGAGATATTCTTCTTGCGCTCGCCGTAAACGAACCTGCGCTTTTCGAGGTAATCGTTATATGTGTCCTCGATATACTTTTCGCCGATTTTAACCTCGTCGATAGCGGTGAGGAATGTTGTATGACGGCAGTGGTCAGACCAATATGAGTCAATGAGACGCACCTCGGAGATGGTCGGGTCACGCTTTTCTTCGTTTTTGAAGTAAGCCTGACAGAATTTAACATCATCGAGATCCATTGCAAGCGCATACTTTTTGAGGAACGCCTTAAGCTCGTCCTCGCCGTAAGCGATAAAGCCTTCGATGGTTTCAACGGTTGTGGGAATATCGAACACTTCGGCAAGAGTTTCGGGCTTATCAAGGGAAGCCTCACGACTCTCAACGGGATTGATCACATATGCCTTGATCTTTGCAAGCTCATCCTCGGTAACATTTCCCGAAAGGATGTAAACTCTCGCTGTACGTACTGTCGGTCTGTCCTCATATGTAATGAGCTGAACGCACTGTGCGCAGGAATCGGCACGCTGGTCAAACTGACCCGGCAGATATTCAACCGCAAATATACGCTCGTCTGCAGCGGCAGTAACCTCGTCAAAAATGATATCACTCTGCGGCTCGGAGAAGATAGTGTTCTTCGCCTTTGCAAAGATTTCCTCTGAAATGCCCTCGATGTCATAGCGATTGAGTACGCGAAGGGAGGTGAGCGAGGTGATCATCAGGTTCTCACGGATGTCCGAGAAAAGTGATCTCGCTTCAACTGCGTGTGCAGGCTGCTTTTCAACAAATATTCTGTAAACCATATTGCGACTCCTTTGTTTTATTAAGTGTAAATGATTTTGTGTATAGGAATTACAGTCGCTTTCTTGGAGGGAAAGCCGTATATTCTTTTCTCAAACAATAAACCCTGTAAACATATTTCCGTCGAACCCGTTGAGCTTAACGGTTCTGACCTCGTTGTGAAGATCATCGTCGGTTATAACAGCAACCTCCAAAAATTCGGGAGTGTGGCCGACTGCTCTGCCGTCCTCGCATAACTCAAAGAGCACTTCCTTCTGCTGTCCGATGTATCCTTCTGCCGCAGCATAGATACATTCGCGCTGTGCAGCATCAAGACGTCCGAGGCGTGCGGATTTAACGTCGTCGGGGATCTGACCGTCCATTTCGGCGGCAACTGTTCCTGAACGCTTTGAATACGGGAAGATATGCAAATGCGTGAAACCAACACGGCGGACAAACGCCACTGTTTCCTTAAACTGCACATCTGTTTCATTCGGGAAGCCGACAATAAAGTCGGAAGCAAACGTGACCGTCGGTATCTTTTCGCGGATATTTCTGATATATTCTTCAACCATCGCCACGTTGTATTTACGCTTCATATAATTAAGCACGCTGTCACACGCCGCCTGCATTGATATATGAAAATGCGGTGCGAAATGTGAAAGCCTTGCAACGCGCTCAACAAATTCGGGCTTCAATATTGACGGATCAAGCGAGCCAAGTCTGATGCGCTCAAGTCCCTCGATTTTGTCAACCTCTTCAAGAAGATCAATCAAACGGTAACCGTCGTCAAAATCTTTACCGTAAGATGCAGTTTCAATACCGGTCAGAACCACCTCCCGATATCCGCTTCTGACAAGCCCCATAACCTCACAGATAACATCATCCGGCGATTTTGAGCGAACCTTGCCGCGCGCAAACGGAACGATACAATATGTACAGTGGTTATCGCATCCATCCTGAATTTTGACATATGCACGTGTGCGCTCAGAGGAATGAATGGTCATCGGCTCAAAGGGTGCACTCATGATATCGTCAACCATGATGGCCGCCGCATGATTCTTTTCGCCTGATGCAATGAGACCAAGCGCCGCATCAACGAGCCTTGTCTTGTTTGAATTGCCGCAGATGAAGTCAACTCCGTCGATGCCTGCCGCTTTACCTGCATTAAGCTGGGCATAACAGCCGGTGACGAGGACATACGCTTCGGGATTGTGACGTGCCGCACGGCGTATCATCTGACGTGTTTTGCGGTCACTTTCAGCCGTAACCGTGCAGGAATTGATTATATAAACGCCGCATTTCTCGGAAAATTTACCGATCGTGAAGCCGTGCTTCTCAAATTCTTCGGCGATTGCCGTGCTTTCGTATTGGTTAACCTTACAGCCGAGAGTCATAATACCAACTCGGCGGGAAATTTTACTGTCTATTTTAAACACCTCGGGATCACTAAAAAATTGCCATGATACTACAAATATACAGTATCATATATATTGTAACATTTTTCACGATTTTAGTAAATATCCAATATGCCGAAGTTTAAGTGGAACTTTCAAAATATAGTGACAATTTTGAACAACCTATACAATTTTTCCTTCTGTTTTTGGTGATACTATCAATCGAAACCCTCTCAGCGGCTTCTCCACGTGGACGGCGCAAGCAGCATTATCATCGGGAATATTTCAAGTCTGCCTGCAAGCATATCAAACGATAAAAGCAGCTTTGTGAAATCGGTCAGTGCCGAGAAATTTCCCGCAGGGCCGACCTCACCAAGTCCCGGGCCGATATTATTGATAGTCGCCGCAACCGCAGTAAATCCCGTCACAAGGTCACATTCCTCGGCAACCGTCAGGGCAAAGAACGAAATAACGAACAGCATGAGGTAAACGATTATAAACGCCGTCGCACTTCGGATAACCTCCTTTTCGGCAGGCTTGCCCTCCATTTTTATCGCAACGACTGCACGCGGATGAAGCATATATTTTATCTCACGAAGTCCCGTCTTAACGAGCAGAAGTATACGGCTGACCTTAATACCGCCGCCGGTTGAGCCTGCACAGGCACCGCAAAACATGAGCAAAACGAGTATTGCCTGCGACAAAATCGGCCATGTACCAAAATCTGCAGTCGAAAAGCCCGTTGTTGTGATTATTGATGACACCTGGAAAAAGGCATATCGTATCGACTTGCCGACAGAGCCGTAAATGCGGAATATATCAAGAGCAATAAGTGTAACCGAGCCTGCAATTATACCGATATACCAGCGCAGCTCTTCACTTTTGAGTGCCTGCAGTCCGCGGCCGATGAGAATGAAATAGTAAAGATTGAAGTTGATTCCGAAAAGCAGCATGAATATACTGATGACATAATCAAAATAAACGCTGTCATATGCGGCAATGCTCGCATTTTTGATACCGAAGCCGCCCGTACCTGCCGTTCCGAACGCATTGAGCAGGCTGTCAAAAAGCGGCATACCGCCGGCGAGCAGGAAAATCACCTGAAAAAGCGTCAGAGCGATATATATACCGTACATGATACGTGCGGTACGGCTGATTTTCGACACTATTTTTCCAACCTTGGGTCCAGGCACCTCGGCACGCATAACGTGCATTAATTTAACCGAGCTTGTATCCGCCTGAGGCAATATTGCCATGACGAAAACAAGGACGCCCATGCCGCCGATCCAATGAGTAAAGCTGCGCCAGAAAAGTATTCCGTGGTCAAGTGCTTCAATATCGTTAAGTATACTTGCGCCGGTGGTTGTAAAGCCTGACACCGTTTCAAAAAGGGCATCGACAAACGAATCTGTATACCCGCCGATGATAAACGGCAGCGCACCGATAAGCGACATGATTATCCACGACAAGGCAACAGAAACAAAGCCCTCTTTAGCAAAAATCGAGGTATCTGCCGGTTTTTTGAGTGAAAGAAGTGTTCCGACGGCAAGCGCTATAACGATTGGAACAATAAAAGCAAGCAAGCTGCCGTCACGGTATATCATCGAGCAAATAAGCGGCAGAAACATAAGGATTCCTTCAACGCGAACAATTTGTCCGATTATATAACCTATCATTCTGTAATTCATAGATATCCTCCGAAAGGATTTTTTTCTTTAGTGTTGGTGATTTTTTGAGTGAAATACGACCGCCTGTTTAGGTGAGCGTCGTTTTCCCGAAGCACGTCGTTCCGTTGCCCCGACTAAACATAAAGCCTTCCCTCGGGGGAAGGTGGTTTTCGCATATTCGGCGAAAACCGGATGAGGGCTAAAGCCTCGCCCTTCGGGAGAGGTGGCGAGCGAAGCGAGTCGGAGAGGGTGTAAATTCGAAGTTCACCGCTTCGAGCCTTGCGTAATTCGAGAGGGACGACAACCAACGCTGCGCGATGTTTTTCTTCCCTCTCGAGCTCTCCCTCTTTCCTTTGCCTCGCCCGATTTGCGCTCAGTCGCTT
>JAZNFB010000220.1:0-7909 GCA_045588895.1 Candidatus Flemingiibacterium sp. | reverse complement strand
TTGGGGTGGTAGAGGCCGCAAGTTCAAGTCTTGTCACTCAGACCAACATTAAGGAGATTCGAAAGAGTCTCCTTTTTGCTTTATGTGGCGGGAGTTTTTCGGGTTTGAGCTTAGGCGAGACAGCTTGGAAGTTTGCGAAGTTTTAGCGAGAAAAAACGGTGTAAAAGCGGTTTTGACCACATGTCAGACCATAGATGCTGACCACATGAATAAATTTGGCGCCTGAGCGGTGTTGCTCCAACGCCTTTTCTTTTGACTATTATGAAATGTTTACAGCTCCATTATCGTAATGAAATCCTAGTGTCACCGCTTACTATTTCGATTTGAATATCATTAACATATTCATCGTCATCATAATGCTTAAACTCTTTTAACGTTTCAACCATAGTTCTCGCCGCATTATCAAATTTGCGTTCAATAACATCAAGCCCTATAATTTCAATGTGCACAGGACGCCCCACCATATTCGTCAAGCAATCCCAAAAAGCATCCCAATTACAACCGTAATAATCAGGCCAATCAAGTGCTTCTCGAATTATGAAGTGCATCTCTAAATAATGCTGCACATTGGTAAAATCAATTGTATATAACTCTTTGTATTCGTACATTTTACTTTAACTCTACTTTTGTGTCGCCGCTTACGATTTCAATCAATATCTCGCTTGAATATTTATCATAATAATTGTGTTTGAATCTTTTGAGAATTTCTACAAGTTTACTCGCAGCATCGCCGAATTTACGTACAATGACATCAAGTCCGCGGATCTCAATATGTATGGGTTCACCATACATATCAGTAAGACAATCCCAAAATGCAGCCCAATTGCACCCGTAATAATCAGGAAAATCCAACGCTTTTTTTATTACATAATGCATTTCCAAATAATGCTTAACTTCTGAAAAATCTATAATGTATGTTTGGTTGAATTGATTCATATCTGCTCCTTTAATTTGTTATTTCATAAAACGTTTGATAGTGATCGTATGTAACAAAAATCAGCCAATCGTTTGAAAATAAAATTCGGTCCCGATTTCTCTTACCACTTACATAATTTATATCTGCTTCATACCATACTCTTCCCGGTGCCGAAGGAAGTTTAGAATCGTCATTATAGTACATGTCACCACCAATTGATTTTCCCGGTAAAACCGCACTTAACTTCTTTTTCTTTGTTTGCCATCCTGCTTCGCGTGCAGTTTGTTTGTCAACATAGTAATCTGGCAATTTTCGATATTGCATCAAATATGCATCTGCACCATTTGAACCCTGATCTGTTGCTGTTCCTGCACGTTTTGTACGCATTGGAACATAGACACATTTACACCTTTCATGTGCATTTACCTCATATTTGTTATCAAGAATGGAAATATCAAAAATTTTCCCGTGTTGTTCAACACAGAATTTACAAGTGAATAATGTCAATTTCGACATCCAGTTTGCCCAAATTGAACTATTTCCGCGCAAATCTCTATCTTGTAATAAATTATTTATCGTTTCATCAATTATATTTTTTTCACTCATAATTTCTCCCCAATTATGTAATTTACTTAACAGATTAATCCATTTATTTTTTGGATACGCTTTTTGCAATTATGCGAAGTCCAATAAATATATCACCAGCTGATAACCCGAGCAAAAATCCTGAAATAAATGTTTTGAATATGGAGCCTCCAATTGCGAAAGATGCTGACATTATAGCAAACCCCAAAGCGATCACCACCATACCCATAAGTGTATTTTTCTGGGATTCGAGTTCACTCGTTCTGCGTATTAGATCTAATATCAGAACCTCAATATGAGAGTTAAGCTCTAGTTGCTTTTTATCTTCACCATCCATTAGTTCCGCTACGGTGATGTTTAGTTCTTCACATAGGATTTTAACAACGCTGTAATCCGGCATACATTTTCCGTTTTCCCATTTTGAAATGGTTTTATTGGAAACGCCTAACTTTTCAGCAAGTTGTTCTTGAGTCAAGCTTTTTTCTCGGCGTTTTTCGCTAATATACATTCCAATCTAACTTGGTTCATTACAACACCTCCTTGCCTTGGTGTTCTTATCTTAGCACACTGACAGCCTATTTTCCATCCCTTTGTGGGAGAATTTAGGTGGAAAAATATTTATACAGGCAATTTTAGCCAAAAGTGTTAACTGTTATGTGCATATTTCAACTCAATTTTTCAACATTCCACCGCGACCTTAATAACTCCGTCGCGTTTATTTTCAAACAGCTCATACGCCGCCCTTTTCTTTGTCTACCGCGGCGCAAATTTTGCCTGCGACATTAAGTTTCAACATCCCCTGTCCAATCAAGGATTCCGCCAAACTCCACGATGTTCGTATACCCAAGCTTCACCAGCTTGTCCGCAGCTTCTTTACTGCGTCGACCGCTTCGGCAGTACACCATAATAAGCCGATCCTTGTCCGGCAACTCCGGAATCTCCACCGTGCCGATGGTTTCGTTGGCAACATTGATCGCATTCGGAATATGCCCCTCGGCAAATTCATCGGGACGGCGCACGTCGAGGATGATATAATCACTCTCCTCGCACATCATTATCACCGCTTCTTCCATGCTGATCTGGCGGTAGGTGTTCGTCTGCGTTTCGTTCATCGTTTCGTTTGCATCGGTGCTGACTGCACCGCTGTCCTTTCCTGTGATATTTCCGCACGCACTCATTAAAACAACAAGTACGACTGCGGCAGAGATTATGATTGTTCGTTTGGTCATAGCTTTTCTCCGTGACGAAATATGTTATCATAATTATATCACGTTTAGGCAGTCATTTCAACGGGTTTGTGTAAATATTATAAGAGGCGAACATTGCGCTCACCCCTTTTGGCTGTTTCTTATCTTCTTATGCGCTTACGCTTGATATCCCTGTCCGCATCCTTACGCCAAGCACCTTTGTCAAGTGACTCATCACAGCGCATGGCACTTATCGCCTGAGACATGGCGCAGTACATAATTCCTGTGCCTTCAGCGTCCTGATGATAGTTCACCGCACGCTCACGCTTGATACCGATGTTCGCTGCCGTTTCTACTGCATCAATGTTTGCGGCAAGGAAGATAAATTCCCAGCCGTATTTCTCACGCTGACGTTCAATCATTGCCTTGACCTTTTTGCTACCGTAGCGGTGGCTTGCATTCTCCATTCCGTCTGTGGTGATGACGAAGATTGTGTGCTCCGGCACATCCTCGCGACGGGCGTACTTGTGGATGTTGCCAATGTGGTGGATTGCACCGCCGATTCCATCAAGAAGCGCAGTACAGCCGCCGACACGATACTCCTTGTCTGTCATAGGCTCGATCTTATCAAGCGGCACACGGTCGTGAATGACCTCACTTTCGTTATCGAAAAGCACTGTGGAAACGTATGCTGTGCCTTCCTCTTTGCGTTGCTTTTCGATGGTCGCGTTGAAGCCGCCGATTGTGTCCCCCTCAAAGCCTGCCATAGAGCCGCTTCTGTCAAGGATAAATACGATTTCTGTGATGTTGTTTTTCATTTTGTTACCTCCAAAAATAAAATATGACTGCTTGGTTTTTTACCTTACAGTCATATTGTACTACATTTTTATTCGCTTGTGGTCGCTCGTCGGGCGACAGTTTTTATCAAATTGAGATAAACGTGTACTTTATCTTTTCACGCTTGCATATTCCCTCAAATGTTACCGTGCTTTTACTGTCGCCGAAGAACTTTGTCACAATAGCTTTGAAGTCATCTGCGGTATAATTGTTATATCCTACACGCAAAACTTCTATAAAGCGGTGTGTATTATCCTCGTCAAGCTCGTAATAAAACTCATATTCATCGCCGCCAGTCATACATTCACAAACACTGCCGTAATCTTCACAGCATAGCGTAAGCTTCTTATCTTGGATTTTTACCGAAATATAACGGTCCTTTGAAGAATAACAGTTGTAAACCGCATTGTCAAGATCGGACTCAATGAAATCGTGTCCGAAATAAATTCCGTCACCCCAGGCATCTTCAAGCTTTTCTGCTGCAAATCTTGCCATTTGGCGCGCTCTTGTCGGAAGCTTTTTTTAAAACGGCTTCCATGTCGGTGCATCTTTTTTGAAATAAAAGCCTGTGCCATTGAGGCATATTTGATAAAGCGTATCTCTATAGCGATAAAACTTCACGAACACATCCTTGAAAAGCGCATTAAACTCCCAATACGCATCGGCGGTGTCCTCAAAGTCGGCGAGCGACATCAGCACATCATCGAGCTTGCTGTAATACCACGCCTGCTTTTCGGGCGGTGCATTAAAGCGTTCCCACAGCTCCTCACCAATTGCGGCATAATCCTCGGCGATGGCGCGCA
The DNA here is from genome assembly GCA_045588895.1 of Candidatus Flemingiibacterium sp. Classification (GTDB taxonomy): domain Bacteria; phylum Bacillota; class Clostridia; order Oscillospirales; family CAG-272; genus Flemingiibacterium. The sequence continues at coordinate 3,581 of JAZNFB010000220.1, read as the reverse complement.
TATTCGAGAGCTTATCCGCCATAACGAGCATCTTGAAGCGTTTGTCTGACTTTGCAAGATGTTCGATTGCGGTGAGTTTGCGCTCCTCCCAAGATTTACTCTTGTCCTCGCTATGACCTGCGACGAGATTTGCAACGTCTTCGCCAAAAAGCTCGAGAATTTCATCCTTGGTCGTTCCCGTATCCTCGATAGTATCGTGGAGAACTCCTGCGATCATCACGTTCTCGTCCGCGCCCATGCGATAGAGAATTTGAATAACCTCAATCGGATGTACGATGTAGGGAAGTGTTGTTCCTTTGCGTACCTGTCCCGAGTGTCGTTCTGTGGCGAATGTAACTGCCTTGTCAAGCTGTGTTTTCATACTGTTTGCTCCTTTAATTTTATTTGAAAGAGCTGTTATCTCTTACGCTTATATTGTAACATATCCCACGCTTCTTTCGGTCGCTCGTCGGGCGACAGTTACACCCCGAGCGTTACCTGATCGAACTGATAGAGGGTTTCGTTTACGTCAAAGATATTTTCATAGTTACCGGTTTTGATGAAGTATTCGATGATAACATCAAACTTGCTGCTATGGGATAGCGACATTCCGACAGTACGGAGTAGCCTATCCGTTTCCTGCAAATTCAGCCGCAGAGCGATTGCAAAAGATACGGCAGTCACCTTGCTCGGCTTGTAATTCTTGTTGCACTTGATTTTGGAGAAGGTCTTTTTGTCAACGTTTGCACGCTTGTAGCACTCAACGTCGGTCATTCCCTTGGCGTCGATGTATTCGAACAGCGTTTCGGCAAAGCCTTTGTCCATTTGTCGGAGCATATCTTCGAGGTTTGTTTCATTTGAAGGCAATGCCTTGCAAGGCAACATTTGCGGAGCCATTCCATAGCTTTGCACAACAGCTTCAAGCTCCTTTTTGGCTTTGGATGCCCGTTTGCTCTTGAAACGCTCAACGGGTGCATCACCAAGCATAGAGGTCTGCATCGGCATAGACATAAGCATCGGCGGCTCGTCAATATACGCATCATCGATATAGGATGTAACGTCCGCGAACAGCTTCTCGCTGATTGCGTAGGAGGTTTTGTCGTATACAACTATGTAAACGAGCATTTCGCTATCGAAAAGGAAGTCGCTGATTACGCGCATAGCGATTTTAAGAACCAATTCCTTGGGATATCCGAACGTACCCGACGAAATAAGCGGAAACGCCACACTTTTGCATTTCTTGTCAGCAGCGACCGCGAGGGCGTTCTTGTAGCAAGATTCGAGAAGCACCTGCTCATTATGCTCGCCGTCACGCCATATCGGTCCGGCGGTATGTATAACGTATTTGCACGGCAGGTCAAACGCGGGCGTAAGCTTCGCTTCACCAATCTCGAGTCTGCCGAGCTTTTTGCAGGCTACAAGCAGCTTCGCACCTGCCGCCTCATGTATAGCGGCATCCGTTCCTCCACCGGGCGTGAGATATTCGTTTGTCGGATTTACGATTGCATCGCATTTGATTTTTGTTATATCCTGACGGATTATCTTAAGCGGCATAGCAGTACCTCCTTTTCTGCTGGTAACACAAGGACATCACAAGTTTAGGGGAATGTCCAGATTAACGTGTAGTTGTTATCAATTAAGTGACAACTCACACCGATGTTGCTTCAGGCAAACTGAAATATATGTTTTCGCTATCGAAAAGCAATTCCACAGGCTCATTGTAGATTCTGTTCACGGCGTTTATATTATCGACAAATGGATTTACACAGGTACACTTTTCGTGAGCGAAGAGCTCCATTGTGCTTTCCGTGCGTTTCTCGCTGAAGCTTTGTACCTTGTCACCGACCTCTATAAGATTTTCATCTATTTGACCGTTGCTGATTTTAGGAATCTTGGCAATACCTTTTCCGAGCACTCTGTTCAATCCTGCGACACCATTCAAAGCATAGGCTTCAATTGAAGTCTTTAAATCGCTCTCGATCATTTGATAACACTTTTTGTGCAAATCATGGTACTGACTTGCATAGAGTTGAATTTTACTCGTAACCGCGTTCAAATAGCCAGTATCAAAATTTTCAAGCAACATTACCTCCAAAAATAACGAGAAGGAGAAAATATACATCGCAAGCTCATAATCCTTAAACTCATACTGAACTTTTTGAATCTTCGCCTTGACATCTCGGTCACTATGTAACAAGCCCTTCTTGCTAACCTTCTTCTCAATCTGGTCACGGCAGAAGATAATACTCTGCTCCGCGTCGCGCTTGATTTCCTGAACTTGAATGTGTTTGTTGTTCTTGTATTTTTCGTTATCCCAGTTGTATTTGTATTCGTCAAGAATCTCTTGCAAAACGGCTATATTGCCCTTCAACACAGCTTTTTCTTTCAACTGTAAGAACTCGATAATATCTTTTTGTGCTTCTTCTATTTGATCGAGTTTTTTTGTTACAGATGTAATTGCAACAGCCATGAGCATAACTGCAGGGTTAACTTGCGCCACAACACCTGCACCGGTTTTATCAAAATCAAAACGAGCCCGTTTTGTTATTTTTCCACTTGCATCTACCACATTCCCGAGCAATCCACCGTCTTTGGCTATTTGTAAATGTTCTCCAAGACCTAATCCACCGCGAATACGCATTGTGTAAACTTGCTGTCCTATACCCTTTGCTTTGGCGTTTTGCAAAACATCTTTCAACGCAGGGGCAACTGAAGCAAAACTTGCTCCCATGGCAGAAAGCTGACCGAGCGGTACTTTCGTGTATGCTTGAATAGCAACATTTTCCTGAATAATCGGATAACATTCAACTTCTGACATTGCCCGTACAATTGCATTTTTCTTTATTGTTTCATCCATAGTCGATGACCTCCATAGCATATTTCATAAAAGCTCTTGTAAATTTCGCGAATTATATCAAAACCCCATCACAATGATCGACCTCATGCTGAATGATCTGCGCCGTCCAACCGGTGAAGGTTTTCACGCGCGTTTGCATTTCGGTGGTCTGATACTGCACCTTGATTGATTTGTAGCGTTTGCAAGGACGTGGATCGCCGAGAAGCGACAGACAGCCTTCTTCGGTGTCGTATGCGCCGTCCTTCTTGATAATCTCGGGATTGAGCATCACCGTATATGTAGGAGCTCGTTCGCTCTCGTCAAGAAAGGCGATAATGCGCTTCTTCACACCGATCATATTCGCCGCCATGCCGACACAGCTTTCTCTGTGCGCCATCAATGTATCAAGCAAATCCTGTGCGACCTGCAAATCTTCTTTCGTTGCAACCTCCGACTTTCCCGCAAGGAATATCGGGTCGTGTATAAGTTCTTTAATCATAAGAATTTTTTCTCCAAATCTATGTCAAGGCCGAATTCGGCTAAATCTGCATCGCGCACGCTGAGTTCGCTTTTAATAATATCTGTTACTTCATAATATGCGAGTTTTCGCCCTATTTCAAATTCACTGTTATCTTCTTTGGCTTCATCGACAGATTCAAACGCACGTTTTACAATTCTTTCAATGATAAATTTATAAGCTTCATTTGAAATTCCCATTTAGTTTCTCCTACAGAAAACAGCAATTACCTTTGCCGCAAACTCAGCG
>JAZNFB010000219.1:0-8961 GCA_045588895.1 Candidatus Flemingiibacterium sp. | reverse complement strand
AGAGGGACGACAACCAACGCTGCGCGATGTTTTTCTTCCCTCTCGAGCTCTCCCTCTTTCCTTTGCCTCGCCCGATTTGCGCTCAGTCGCTTACGCTCCAATTCGCTTTGTTAACTGTAACCGTTCGTCCGCCGCCAGCTTCGTCGGCGGCTCATGGGCTTCATTGCTTCTTTAGCTCAAAAAAGTTAGCTGATGCAGGCAAATTTCGTTTGCTGTAACACATCGTCCTGCTGCTCTGACTAAACATAAAGCCTTCCCCCGGGGGAGAGGTGTAAAAGATTGCTTCGCAACTTTACGGATGAGGGCGAAAACGAGCGATTTGAGCGTGCCAAGAAGCCTTCACGCCACCCTTTACATCTCACTCCAAAATATCGTCAAGATCATGCACCGCAGCTTCACTTTTGGCAACAACGATAACCGTGTCACCCATCTCAATTGTGTCATCACCGTGCGGATATATTATCTTATTGCCTCTGATAATGCAGGCAAGCAGTATGTTCTTTTTTATTTTCATTGATTTTATGGGCATACTCAAGCCGTCAAAGCCCTCTGCCGCAACAAATTCAATCGCCTCAACCTGATCGTCAACGATTTTATAAAGAGTCTGTATAATACTGTTATCCGAATCCTCAAGTCCTCGCAGATAACGCAGAATACTGTTTGCCGTTATAGACTTCGGCGAAACCATACATTCAAGTCCGATAGAGGAAAGCAGCTTCATAACATTGAGACGGTTGATCTTGGTTATAACCTTGTCAACCTTATTTTTTGCCGCATAAAGCGAAATGATGATATTTTCCTCATCGATACCCGTCAGCGCAACCGTCGCATCCATATTCGCAATGCCTTCCTCGTCAAGAAGGTCACTGTCTGTTCCGTCACCGTTGATTATCATTGTCTTTGGTAACAGCTCGGCAAGCTGCTCGGCGCGCTCACGGTCACGCTCAATAAGCTTAATGTCAATTCCTAAGCTCTCAAGCCGCTTGGCAAGAAAATATGCAATCTTTCCGCCGCCGATTATCATAACACTGCGAATACGCTTGTCCGATATTCCAAGGCGCTTGAAGAAGCTGACAAGATCGGCATGAGACGCAGTAATGTGAATGATATCACCTGCCATCGGAGTAAAATCGCCCGACGGGATTATAACGTCATCTCCACGCTTTACCGCACAAACAAGAACATTCACTCCGCAAACCGAAACAAGCTCGCTGAGTCTGCGTCCGCAAAGGGGATGTCCCTCTCCGATCTTCACCTCAACAAGGTCAACCCGCCCCTTGCAGAAGGTATCAACCTTAAGCGCAGCAGGAAAACGAATGATACGCCCAATTTCCTGTGCCGCATCATATTCGGGATTGACCGCCATTGAAAGCCCGAACTCCTTACGCATAAAGACAATCTGCTCTGCATAGTCGGGATTGCGGACACGGGCAATCGTATGCTTTGCGCCAAGCTTTCGGGCAACCATACAACACATAATGTTAAGCTCGTCCGACGCCGTAACCGCAATAAGCAGCTTTGCCTTGTCTGCGCCTGCTTCAAGCTGAACCGAGTTGCTTGCACCGTTTCCGACAACACCCATAACGTCATATTCGTTAACCGCACGCTCAATTAACGCCTGATCGGTATCAACGACAACAACGTCATGTCCTTCCTTTGATATATAAGAGGTCAGCAGGTCTCCAACCTTTCCGCAGCCTATGATAATAATCCGCATATCAATTCTCCCTAATAATACTTATATTAATATTGTAATATATTACCGCCGATATTGCAATAGCAAATCGAAAAAATAAAAGTTTTTTTGCAAATTTTATAAACCCTCTTGACAATATCTGTGCGGTGTGCTATAATCTAACTGTACTACAACACATAGTACACCTAATACACCACCAAACAAGGAGGGAAGCGCATGGGAATAATCACCGTTGACACCCGTGACCGAAAGCCGATTTGGGAACAGCTTACAGACAATATAAAGCTGCTTATTCTGCGCGGTATATTTAAGCCCGACGAACAGCTTCCGGGTGTCCGCACCCTCGCAGGAGAGCTTGCCATAAACCCAAACACTATTGCTAAAGCGTATGCAGAGCTCGAGCGTCAGGGAATCATATATTCAATAGTAGGGCGCGGCAGCTTTGTCTCTGATACCGTCGAGCATCTTCGTACAGCACAGCGCACCGAAGCGGTACAAGCACTCAGACAATCGCTGAAAAATGCGTTTGAAGCCGGTGCTTCAATGGAAGATATCATAAAAATGGCAAAGGAAATCGGGGAGGAACAAAAATGATTGAACTTACAAACGTCAGCATGAGCTACGGAAAAATACGCTCGCTCGAAAACGTCAATGCCCGGGTTAAGGACGGCTCAATATTCGGGCTTATCGGCTCAAACGGCTCGGGAAAATCCACGATGCTGCGTATACTTTGCGGCGTGATCAAGCCCGACTGCGGAAGCGTTACATACGACGGTCTGCCCGTTTGGGAAAATGACCTCGTAAAGCAGGATATCGTCTATCTTTCGGATGAACAGTATTTCCTGCCGCACTGCACGATTAATGATATGCGAAAGCTCTATAAAACCGTTTATTCAAGCTTCTCGGATGAGGCTTTCAAGCGTTTGCAGAGCATATTCACGCTCGACTGTAACCGTAAAATCAACACCTTTTCAAAGGGTATGAAAAAGCAGGCATCGGTCATGCTCGGCATCTCCGCACGTCCGAAATATCTCCTCTGCGACGAAACCTTTGACGGACTTGATCCCGTTGTCCGTCAGCTTGTCAAGCGTATTTTAGCCGAGGAATCTGCGGACGGCGGAATGACCACTATTATAGCATCCCATAATCTTCGTGAAATGGAGGATATCTGCGACACCGTGGGACTTCTTCACAAGGGAGATCTCCTGTTTGTCCGTGAGCTTGACGACATGAAATCGGAGTTTCATAAGGTTCAGGCAATCTTCGAGGGAGAATTTGACGCTTCAAAGCTCGTTCCCATGAAAATACTCGGATATTCAAAGCGAGGCAGTCTCGTTTCATTCATTGCACGCGGCACTTTAGACGAAATCAACCGTCAGATGATCGAAAAGAGCCCGACGTTCTATGAAACCGTACCGCTCACTCTCGAGGAAATATTCATAAGCGAAATGGAGGAAAAGGGTTATGACTTCTCAAAGCTCGACTATTAATATAAAGCGTGCCGGATTTACACCGCTCTTTAATTTTACGGCAAAGCAGTGCTGGACGACGGTTCTTCTTTTCACAATAATACTTTTCTTCATTCTGCCCGTCCCCGTGCTGCTCATCGTTTCAAACCGCATCATAGACAGCGCAGACGACTTAATAAGACTGCGAAACGATTTTGCCTGCGATTGGACCGAGGTTATACGTTATTTTGTCATAATCGCCGTTTCAATATTCGGAATCGTCAGCTCCTGCGCCCGATTCGGGTATCTCAAAAGCAAGGTTTCGATAGACTTTTATCACAGCCTGCCCGTTAAGCGCAGACAGCTCTTTTTAACCCAGCTCACAGTTGCCCTTATTTCCCTTGCGATACCCTATATTTTCAATATCGGCTTCACCCTCGCAGTATTCGCCGCAAACGGACTCATAAGCAAAACGCTCATGGTAAACGTCCTCATAATGAGCGCAGAAACCTTTGTTTACAGCACATTTTTCTTCGCCCTGTCAACCCTCGTCGGCATGATAAGCGGACTTGGCGCAGTGCATCTCACTCTGACGGCAGTTGCAGCCTATGTCATACCCGTAATCTGCCTTGTTTCAGTCGCATTTGTCGGCGGTATTTTCAGCGAAAACGTCTGGTTTGATTATTATTTCAATTCCGTCTTCTTTGAAAAAACAACGCCTGCGCTCCGTTTCTTTTTGAACAGCGATCCGCTTAACATAACAGAATCGAGTATACTGCTCCTCATTTCAGCGGCAATGCTTATCGGCTCATATGCGGTGTACATGATACGAAAAAGCGAGCGTGCAGGAACACCCGTTGTTTTCCCTCCTCTTGGCGAGATCATCAAATATATCCTCGTTTATATCGGAACACTCTGCGGCGGCTTACTATTTTACCTCATGACCGAGGACCGCTTCTGGACAGTTTTCGGAATGGCTTGCGGAATGATACTCGTTTTCATGCTCACAAATACCATCCTCAATAAAACCGCCCGTGCGATGTTCAAGGGCTGGAAGGGACTGCTCATTTTCGCAGGCGTAACGGCTGTAGCGTTCATAATGTTCGCAGCAAACGCTTTCGGTATCAATACAAGCGTCCCCTCGCCGTCATTCACCTCACACATTGAGGTCACATTCGGTTACGGCAATGAAGAGCTTGATTTTCACGACGAGGACGTCATAACTGCCCTGCACAAAATCTATACCGAAGGCAATAAAGGCTACGCTTACTACGGTCTGTCCGAAAATTCGAGATACGAAATATACAGCATGAACATCGTCTTTTATCCAAAGGTTGGAGTCCCCGTTGCAAAATCCGTCAGCATTCGCAATAAGTCCGATTTTATAGAGGAATTTATAACGATACTTGACAGCGAGGAGTTCAAAGCGCAGTACACGACAATGTTCAACAGATTCGCCGAATACGAAAAAGGCCATATCCACCTCTGGCTTCCCTCATATATCTTCAGCGATGAGGAGGACGGCGCAATTTGGCATCAGTCATTATCGGATTCGTTTGAATTTGAGCGGCTTGATTTGAGCTCAACCCCTGCAAAAACACGTGCCCTCCCCGAAATAGTTGAAGCTAACAAAGACTGCGGATTTGATTTCTTCCAGCAGCAGAGCATCGGATATATGGAGGTTTATAATACTTACGCATATAACAGCACATATATCAGTCTCTTTACCTCAATGGACAAGGTTATAGACCGTTATATTTCGATGGGGTATCTTGAATATACGCCCGATAAATATCTCGACCACCTGGCAGACGCAATAAAAAGCCTTAAGGTATACAGCGATAGCAAGGGAGACAGCATGGTTATAACCGATAAAAAGCAGATACGTGCAATCCTCGGCGCAACATCAGACCCTCTCGGTTATTCAAGTAATGTATTCACCTTTGTTGACAACGATTATTCCATCATATACGAAATAGAGGTGACCGAGCACACCGGCAAAACCTACTATAACGAATACGACGGAATCGTTTACGTTGACGGCGAGGAAATAAGCACATACACAAGCGAGCACACCACCGCATTCTTACTCGGTAAAGTCCCGGGATTTGTTATCGAATATTTTGATTAAATACCAAAAACAGCACTGCATACGTGGTGCTGTAACTTTTTGTTCACTTTTTCGAAACATTTGCTCGAATAGGCTTTTGTGAAATTTCAATTTTGTTCACTCTTTTTTGCGTGAATGTGGTATAATATATGTATGATAATCAACATCACAACAAAAAGGAACTGACAAAAATGAAGATAACAGCCAAAGAAATCGCATCACTCGTCAGGTCACTCTCGCATACAGCAAATAAACCGCATTTCACCTCGGCAATCATCGCCGCAGCGGGAAGCGGTACACGAATGTGCAGTGAGGACGGCACGACCAAGCAGCTGCTCACGCTCTCCGGTATGCCGATCATCGTGCGGACGCTGAAAGCCTTTGAAGAATGTGAGCGCATAAACGAAATCATCGTCGTTGCACGCGAGGACGAGATCCCTATTTACACAAAATATAAAACCGAATATAACATCACAAAGATCACCGCAGTCGTAAAAGGCGGCGAAACACGTCAGGAATCGGTAATGCGCGGCTTCGAGGCAATTAACGACAAATCCGAGTTTGTGGCAATTCACGACGGTGCACGCTGTCTCATAACGCCCGAGAAAATAAACTCCGTCCTCTCGGAAACCTACCGCTGCGGTGCGGCAACTGCGGCAACACGTGCAACCGATACTGTCAAGCGTGCAAACAGCAAAAATTACATCACAGAAACCGTGGACCGAAACGAGCTATGGCTTGCACAAACGCCTCAATGCTTCAAAACCGAGCTTTACCGTGCATCGGCATACATCGCCAAGGAGGAAGGCTACACCGCCACCGATGATAACGCCCTTGCCGAGCATCTCGGGTTTGACGTAAAGCTTGTTGATACCGGCACGGACAACATTAAAATAACAACACCTGCCGACCTCGCAATCGCAGAGGTAATACTCCGAAACCGAAAATAAAAAAAGACGCCGAGCCCTTCCAAAAACGGTTGGACTCGGTGTCGTTCATTCAGCGGCCTGACTTGTTGTTGTTTTCGTTGTTTGTCTTGTTCTGATTCTGGTCTGTAGTCTTAAGATTCTTTGTGCTGTCCTTGCAGTTCTGGTTCTGGTTGTTTGTCTTATTCTGGTTGTTGTTCTGATTCTGATTTCTCTCGTTATTCACTTTGAATACTCCTTATAAAGGCGCGAATGTTACACGCCGTTTTTGCAATTTCAATACAGTGCGTATGAAATTTACACAATAAGTATTAGCCGTCGCAAACAAATTATGCGTCAATATTTTCACTTGACAATTAATGTAATAATATGTATAATATATTCATGTAAAAATTTAAAAACGGAGATATAACCATGGCAATCGTAACAATAATCGGTGCCGGAATGATGGGTTCGGCACTTGCGTTTCCGGCAAGAGAAAACGGTAACGAGGTACGTCTCGTCGGCTCACCGCTTGACCGCGACATAATCGAAAACTGCATAAAAACAAACACACATCCAAAGCATAAAAAGCCCTTTCCCTCGGGCGTGAAATATTATCAGGTCGAGGATGTTGACACGGCAATTAACGGTTCGGACATGATAATCGGCGGCGTTTCAAGCTTCGGCGTTGACTGGTTCGGCGACTTTGTTCTTCCGAGAATCCCCGAAGAAATTCCGATACTCACCGTCACCAAGGGACTCATGGACACCGAAAACGGCGAGCTTTTAACCTACCCCGAAATCTGGCGCAGAAAAGCCGAAAAGCTCGGCAAAAAGTACTCGCTCAATGCGGTTGGCGGCCCTTGCACGAGCTATGAGCTTGTCGCACACGATCAGACCGAGGTTGCATTCTGCGGCGATGACATGGAAACCCTCAAAAAGCTCAAAGATATAATGGCAACCGATTATTATCACATCAGCCTTTCAACGGATGTTGTCGGAATCGAAAGCGCAGTTGCACTCAAGAACGGTTACGCACTCGCAGTTGCGCTGACAATCGGCATTAACCAAAGGAACTTCGGGCTTGACAGTGAGCTGCATTTTAATTCACAGGCGGCGATCTTCGGTCAGGCAGTAAAGGAAATGTACGCACTGCTCGCTTATCAGGGTGCGGCAACAATTGAAAATATGTCTGTCGGTTACGGCGATCTTTACGTCACCGTATACGGCGGAAGGACGAGACTTGCGGGCATTCTCCTCGGACGCGGACTTAACATCGACGAGGTTAAAGAAGAGCTGAACGGCGTAACGCTCGAATCGCTCGTCGTTGCGGAAAGAGTGGCACGTGCGGTACGTATCGCCGCATCAAACGGCAAGCTTGACACAAAGAATTTTCCGCTTCTCTGTCATGTGGACGACATCATCAAAAACAATGCTGCGGTAAATATTCCGTGGGAAGAATTTACGTTTAATTTTGAAAAATAACATTTTCGCATAGAGCTGTCACAATGGCGGCTCTTTTTGTATGGGTATCAACAATTGAGGTAAAAAACAAAAAAACACTGCCCAACACGGTAACGTTGAGCAGTGATAATTTTAATTAAATTCGCAATTAGTGAACGATGCACTTTTCGGTATCCTTATCGAAGATGTGGAGTCTCGAAATTTCGAGAGCAACCTGAATTGTGTCGCCCTGCTTTGCGTTAGAGCGAGAGGATACACGTGCGGTGAGGGACTGTTCCTCATCAGCAGCGAGGTAAAGGAAGATTTCGTTACCCATAAGCTCTGTAACGTCAACATTACAGGTGATAACGCTGTCTGCCATATTGGAGAGGTACATAGGCTCGTCGTGGATACACTCGGGACGGAGACCTGCGATAACCTCCTTGCCGATATAATCGTTGAGAACGCCTTCCTTGTTCTTTTCAGCCGGAAGCTTGAGTGAGTTGCCTGCAAACTCGATGTAAATATCGCCGTCCTTCTTAACAAGCTTTGCATCGATAAAGTTCATCTGAGGAGTTCCGATAAAGCCGGCAACGAAGATGTTGCAGGGAGAATCGTAAAGGTTCTGAGGTGTGTCAACCTGCTGGATGAGACCGTCCTTCATAACAACGATACGGCTCGCCATGGTCATAGCCTCAACCTGGTCGTGAGTAACGTAAATAAAGGTGGTACCGAGCTTCTTGTGGAGCTTGGTAAGCTCTGTTCTCATCGCTGCACGGAGCTTCGCGTCGAGGTTTGAGAGCGGCTCGTCGAGAAGGAATACCTTAGGATCACGGACGATCGCACGACCGAGCGCAACACGCTGCTTCTGACCACCGGAGAGTGCCTTCGGCTTTCTGTCGAGAAGGTGGTAGATATCAAGGCTCTTAGCAGCCTCTTCTACGAGTCTCTTGATTTCGTCCTTAGGAACCTTACGGAGCTTAAGACCGAATGCCATATTTTCATAAACGGTCATATGAGGATAAAGAGCGTAGTTCTGGAAAACCATCGCAATATCTCTGTCCTTGGGTGCAATATCGTTCATAAGCTTGTCGCCGATATATAATTCACCCTCGGTAATTTCCTCAAGACCTGCAATCATACGAAGTGTTGTTGACTTACCGCAACCGGAAGGACCTACGAGAATGATAAATTCCTTATCCTTGATGTTCATCGTGAAGTCAGATACGGCTGTAACTCCGCCCGGATAGCGCTTGTAAATGCCTCTGAGTGATAAACTTGCCATTTATGTGTTTCCTCCTAATTTAATACTAAAATCGTATGATATAATAATAACAGGAAAACGCCAAAAATGGT
>JAZNFB010000218.1:0-4947 GCA_045588895.1 Candidatus Flemingiibacterium sp. | reverse complement strand
TCACGGTCAGGGTCCGTTGCGAGGAAGACCTTATCGGCGTTCTTTGCGTCCTTTTTAAGGCTCTTTATAAGGTCACCCTTGCCTCGGATGTTGATATATTTAGCCTTGAAATCATTATCAACGTCAATACCGAGCGTGCTTTTGGGAAGGTCACGGATATGACCGGTGCAACCGACCACCTTATATCCCGAGCCGAGATAACCTTTAACTGTTCCTGCCTTTGTCGGCGACTCCATTATTACAAGATTTGCCATGTGAAGAAATGTCTCCTTTTGCTTTGTTGGTTTAGATTAATTTTTTGTAAAGACCGCCGGGAAGCGATTCCACAGCGGAGAAGAGTTCAAGCATCGTAAGTGATGAAAGAATCGTATTTGTCGGAAGCCCTGTTTTCGCAAGCTGATCGATGGCAACCTCGGTACCGCTCGGCATTGCGTCAAGAACCTTACGCTGATTATCATCAGTCATTGCGTATATCCGCTCTTTTTTATCGGCAGGTGCTTCTGTGTTTTGAGGAATGTCACTCACGCGCTCCGCCGGTGACAAGGGCTTTCCTTGCTTTTCCACTATACGCGGACTTCTTTTGGTACGCTTTGGCACAGTCATTTCCGCCTCTACTGCATTGGTGTTTTCCTTTCTTGCGACAATGGCAGAAGCTTTATGCGGTTTTGTGCCGTCCCAAATTATGGGCTTGTTTTCCTTTCGCACCGGTATGCTGTGATTATATTCATATCGCAGATATTTTTCGCTTGATATGATCCTGTCAAGCTTTTCGAGGTTGAATCTGTCTGCAAAATCCTCGATTATGTCCTCACAACGCATAACTAATTTTGCGCCGTCACGAATGAGACTGTTAGGTCCGACACTGCCGGGTGCACCGACGTTACCGGGAACAGCATAAACTCTCCGTCCCTGATCGGCAGCATACCTTGTCGTGATAAGCGCGCCGCTTTTGAGCCCGCATTCAACAACGACAACCGCATCGGAAAGACCGCTGATAATACGGTTTCGCAGAGGGAAATTATGACTGTACGGCGGAGTGTTGGGTTCATATTCGCTGATGACCATGCCGTTTGCGGCGATTTTATTAAGAAGCTCCTCGTTTTTCGCAGGATACGGAACATTAACGCCCGAACCGAGAACCGCAACGCTCGGCTCATCCATAAAGACGGCTGTATTGTTCGCGGTTGAATCAATACCGTAAGCCGCACCGCTGATGATAACAGCACCGTAAGAAATGAGCTGTCTTGCAAGCGAGAAGGTCATATGCTTACCGTAATCGGACATATTGCGCGTACCGACGATACTGACACAGAAGCGATCATCAAGGTTCTCAATCATACCGCGCACGTAAAGCACAATCGGCTTATTATAGAGAGAACGCAGTCTTTTCGGATAATTTTTGGAGGCGCACGAAACCACGCGAATACCGTTAATGAAGCAAAATTCAAGTATACGCTCGGCTTGTTTAAGGTCACGGTCCATAACTCTGCGAATGAAAGCGGTATTACATTCCTTACAAGCGAGCAGCTGTTCATTGGTGGCTTCATAAATTTCACGTGCACCGCCCGGAAACCGTTCAAGCATACGAACAGCATCAGAGCGTCCCGGTCCGTTTTTCTGCGATAACCACACCCAATAAATTATATCGTTCATAGTCAAGTATTCCTTTCGGGAGACAGCTTGATGTAATTTTCAAGAAAAATTCCGACATTTTACGAAATATAATATTCTTACAAAATAATATACCTCTTAATAGTATAACGCTTATGAGATCAAATTTCAAGTGTTTTTTGCATATTTTTGAAAATTTTCTTTTAATAAGGAAGAAAGAGGTTATTTATACATTGAAATAAGGTGAAATGATATTGTTTGGCAGCTCCAATCTAACTTTTATTCCTTCCCTCGGGGAGAGGTGGAGCAAAATGCACGCCATCTGCTTCGCATATTCGCCGAAAACCGGATGAGGGCTAAAAGCCTCGCCCTACGGGAGAAAGCTGTAACAGATGCAAGCATCTGTGCGAATGCGAGTCGGATGAGGGCTTCTCGCCGACGTGAGTTGGCGAAAACGAGCGATTACCGCTAAACGAGCGAATTGTGAGCCGAAGGCGAACTGAGCGTGCCGAGGAGACCGCCCAAGGAAGGTAGGGGGTCGAGGGGGCGGAGACCTACGGGGAGAGTTGGTTTCTGCCCCCTCGCTGCACTGCACAAGCAACCGTGCACCAAACAAAAAAGCCGCTCCATATTTCGGGAACAGCTTTCACAAAATATCACTTAACGCGAAGCGCCGCAACCACCTTCGCCTCAGGTGTCACATACGCCGTGTAATTCGTATTATAAGTCACAACCCCCGGCTTTGAACCGCTTGGCTTGCGAATGTTTCGTATCAGCGTGTAGTCAACCGCAACATTGACTCCCTCCGATGCCTTCGAATAGTGCGCCGCAATCATCGCCGCTTCTGTAAAATCACGTTCGGACGGCTCTTCTCCCTCCGTAAACATCACGCAGTGTGAGCCGGGCTGATTTTTAACGTGAAACCAATAATCCTGCTTCGAGGCAAGGCGTGTTGTCAAGTGGTCATTCTGATGATTGTTCTTGCCGCAAAGAATACGGTATCCGCCGCTCGATTTAAATTCCATCAGCTTCGGCGCAGACATCTTCCTTGGCGAATAATTCTTCATCCTCGATGCGTATCCCGAGCCGTGAAGCTCCTCACGTATTTCGAGAATGTCACTCTCGCTCTCGGCACGTGTCAGCGAATCAAAAACCGTGTATATATATTCAAGCTCAACCTCTGCAAGCTTTATCTGCTTGGCAAGCTCGATTTCAGCCGTCTTCGATTTTGCATATTTTTTGTAATATTTCTGCGCATTCTGCTGTGGTGTGAGACGCTTGTCAAGCGGTATTTCTATGCTCGGACACTCATCCTCATAATAATTCTCAAGCACCGCCGTCTCCATTCCCCGTGACAAACGGTAAATGTTACCCGTTATCAGGTCGCCCCAAAGCTTGTAACGCTCCTTGTCCGCACAGGCTTCAAGGTCTTCTCGCTGGAGCGAAAGCTTTTTAAGAAGTCTCGTTTCGGCATTGGTAAGCAGACGGAAAATATCGGCTGTACGCTGACGTATACGCTCCGCACGGTCACGAAGCGAAAAATATTCGTCAAGCAGCTCACCAAACGAGTCAAGACGCTTCACGGTGAAATCCGAGCTGTATTCAATCGGCTCAAAGAAAAGATACTCTATCGGCTTGCCGGAAGCGTCACAAATCAGCCACGGCTCACACTTTTTCTCCGTTATATACCGAACAACAAGACAGAAGCTCTGCCATAAACGCTCGACATCACAGTCGTATATCGGAGTATCCGAGCATCCCACGGCACGGCAGACAATCTCACGTGCGGTAATCGCCGCAAAGCCGTAAAAATTCGCTAAAATAAATTTGTCCGCAGGCATATTCTCAGACTCTTCAAACGCCGCACGAAACGCCGCTTCACTGACATCAAGCGGTGACATTTTTTTCTGCTCGGGCGGCAGCTCATACGGGAAACCGGGCAAAATCTGACGGACATTACTCGTTGCAAGATCGATAATTTTAAGCGCACTTATAACCTTTTTCTCGGCGTTCAGCAGTATTATATTGCTGTATTTTCCCATCGTTTCGGTAATAAGATATTTTTTCGTCTCAAATCCAAGCTCGTCGTAGCAATCGAAGCCGAACTCCACAACACGCTCAAAGCCGAGCCGAGTCACCGAGGATATGCGTGAACCGGTCAGATGCTTACGGAGCAGCATACAGAACATCGGCGGTGTCATCGGGTTTTCCTTGACCGACGATGTAATATTGAAATGCGGATTGTTTGTTCCCGACGAAAGCGAAAGACGCATATTTTCTCGTCCGAGGTGTAACAGTAACACAATCTCATCCCGTTCCGGCTGTGTAACCTTTTCAACTCTTGCGCCCTTTATGCGTACATCAAGCTCGCTGACAATAGCGCTGACCATTCCTGCATCAAATGCCATAATTATCTCTCCTCCTCTCTGAAACCGACTATATAGAATTTACGTGATATCTCCTTGCCGCCAAGACTCTTAACAAGCTCTCCCGATGCCGTATTCCTTGATGCGTACTCATACACGGGAGTATACCCAAGACCCGCAAGCTCACTCACAAGCGCCGAAATACACGCCCGTCCGTAACCCATCCGACGGTATTTTTTCGCTGTATCAACTCCGATCTCAACCTCTCTCGGTGTATCCCCGTTTATCGGCACACCCGTGTTTGCGACGGCGGCTATATCATTGCCCACAACTGCCGCATAAATGATGTAGCCCTCGGCGATAAGCCCGTCAATATCGGTGTCGGTGAGATCGTTATATCCCTCACTGCCGTTTAATTTTCGAACCTCGGGAGCTGATTTTTCACATTCGCCCTCAAGAGTGCAGTTTATATAAAAATCATATGAATCGGGACTTAACGAAAAGCCGTACGATTCAAGATAATCGCCGAAATACCGCACCGCAAAATCTATCGCTTCAAGTGAAAACAGCCTGTCAACACTGCCGCCGAATCGCTCGGTAAGCTTTGTAACTATAGCCTCTGCCGACGGATAATATTCAATTGTCGCCGTATTTTCCGAAACGGTAATTTCAAGCGGCACGGCAACCTCTCCGCTTTCAAGCCAACTCTCGTCACGCAAGGCAAGAACTAATTCAGACAACTCTAAAATCCTCCGGCAATCGTATTACATTAATTTTACAGCATGGCACAAAATTTGTCAAGGTACATGGAAATTCAAATAAAAAATACCCACCGTCGCAAAAACAGCAGGCATTTTTTAACTTAGTCAACGTTGATGACTTGTTCACCCTTGTAGGTTCCGCAAGCTCTGCAAACTCTGTGTGCAAGGTTGTATTCACCGCACTTGGGGCACTTTGTCATACCGGGGAG
>JAZNFB010000217.1:0-8788 GCA_045588895.1 Candidatus Flemingiibacterium sp. | reverse complement strand
TAAATCCGTGGATCACGTTCCGAATGAACGATTTTCACGATCACAGCATGGAAACCTCTCCGAATCTCACAGATTTCTATCATGAGCATCCCGAGGTGCGCCGCGTCAAGTTCCACCCCGAGTTTATTCAGACAAACGGTGACTTTGCATACGACTATACATATGAGATCGTCCGCAGACACT
The DNA here is from genome assembly GCA_045588895.1 of Candidatus Flemingiibacterium sp. Lineage (GTDB taxonomy): Bacteria > Bacillota > Clostridia > Oscillospirales > CAG-272 > Flemingiibacterium. The sequence continues at coordinate 8,605 of JAZNFB010000217.1, read as the reverse complement.
ATCTCGACCTTATCGACGAATCGCTTGATAGATACGATGTTTACGGCATCGAGCTTGACTGGCAGCGTGAATGCTGTGTTTTTGCGGTTGGCAGCGAATATGAGGGAATTGAAATCATGAATCAGTTCATCAGAGATGTTGATGCCATCGTTCATAAGTACGAAGAAAAATACGGTCATGAGATCAAATTCGGCGTGCGTGTTGTTCCCGATATACAGATAAATTTCGACTGGGGCTTCAACGTGCTTGAATGGGTACAAGAGGGAATAGTTGACCTTGTAACCCTCGCAGGACGCTTCGAGTCGAATGATACGGATATGCCGATAAAGCTTTGGTCAACAATGCTCAAGCCCTATAACGTCAAGCTTGCCGCCTGCATCGAGATGAACATCCGTCCGCACCTTTTCCATGAAGCAATACAACCGAACATGGAAACCTTTGCCGCCTGTGCCGCAAGTGCATATTCACAGGGCGCAGACTATATTTATTTCTACAATTATTTCCACAATATAAATAGCGGTAATTTTGACCGTGGCGGCGAGCTGTCATGTGATCCAAATGCCGATCTCGGGGAAAAACATATGTATTGGTCGGTCATCAATCAGCTCGGTGACTTCGATAAGGTTATGAAGATGAATCGCCGTCATATCATTTCGATTAAGGACAGATTACCGCTTTGGAAGCGCAAAAGAGGCTATGATCAGCTTCCAGTCGTCTTCAACCGTGATGCAAGCTTTAAAATCTGTGTTGGTGACATTCCCAAAAACGCAGAGCTTACCGTGCGTATCGGCTTTGAGGATACAGACAAGGCGCTTGCAAATCTGCCGAGAGTGTTTGTCAATTCCGAGGCTTGCGAATACATCGGAGCAGAGGATGATCCCCGTTGGCATCAGGGCGGAAAGTTGCTGTCATATAAGATTCCAAAGAGCGCACACAAGGGAAATATGTGTCCGTATGTGATAGTTACAGAGGAAATGAAAGCGGTGTATGTTGAGATATACATAAAGGTTACAGAGTAAATAAAAATGAGCAGTGCTGCCACAAAAAGCGGTACTGCTTTAATTTTACCATACGACTGTTGATTTGAGACGCAAATTGCAAAAAGATGTCCCAAATTGCTATTGAATTATGTGGGGATTTTTGATATAATATTTCACGTAATTATTATAGATTCAACACAGATTCTTCTGTTTTGAATAAATCTTTTTCTAATTCTTTCTTCCATCCACGTGAGTCTGCAGCTTGCGTGGATCTATTTTTTGTCGGCGAAAATAAAAAAACGGCAGAAATTTTCATCTGCCGCATGATATTAAATTTAAGCCTTATCGCCAAACCATTTGATCTCGTCCTTGCCCTCGATGATACAGCCTGCATAGCCGCTTTCCTCAAGGCGTGCGAATAGCTTGCCGAGCTTCTTTATCTCCTCAACAAGTGTAACATTGTAAGTTTCACGAAGCTCATCTGCGTGTGCAAGAGCAGAGGGGAAGTTTTCTTCGTTATAGATAAGCGCCATACGTGGCTTTGAACCCGGAATGGTGTATTTCTTGTCAAGAAGAATACCTGCGATACGCTCAAAACCAATCGAAAAACCAACCGCCGGAATATTCTCGCCAAGGAACTTTCCAATGAGATTATCATACCGTCCGCCGCCGCCGATTGCACCACGAAATTCGGGCGAGGAAATCTCAAAAACAGTACCCGTGTAATAACCCTGTCCTCGAACAAGGGTCATATCGTAGTCAACGCTGTATTTTCCGCCTGCGAGCGAATTTGCAAGCTCCATTATGCGGCGAAGATTAGCGATGCAGTCAAGCTCACCGCAAATTGAAGCGGCGGTATCAAGCGTAAACGGCTTTGTTGCGATTCCTGCCATGAGCTTGTCCACGTTTGCTGTGTCGAAGCCCTTGTCGCAAAGCTCCGTGCGTACACCCTCGACGTCAATTTTATCAAGCTTGTCGAGCGAAATGCAAACCGAGTCACAGTCAGCTTCTGTAAAGCCTGCACTCATAATAATCGCCTTGAGTAAGCGGCGGTCATTTATGCGAATGTTGAAGTTATCAAATCCGATGTTGAGCAGTGCCTTTGCAGTTGTACGTATAAGCTCAACCTCGGCTGTGTATGAGTCGCTGCCGATAATGTCAATGTCACACTGCATAAACTCACGCATACGTCCTTTTTGCGGACGCTCGGCACGGTATACCTTATCAACCTGAATTACCTTAAACGGCGTCGGAAGCTTTGCACGGTTGTTTGCATAGTAGCGTGTGAGCGGCAGGGTGAGGTCATAGCGCAGACCCATATCGGCGATTTCCTTTTCGTTACCCGATGCGAGAGCCTCATCAAGCTTTTCGCCTCGCTTCATAATTTTGAATATAAGATTGAGATTTTCGCCGCCGTCGGATTTGTCGAGGTTTTCAATATCCTCAATGATAGGCGTGGTTATACGCTCAAAGCCGCAGGAGCGATATGTTTCAAGAATTGTAGACTGCAGATAGTCCCGAACCAAAACTTCAGAGGGCAAATAGTCCGCAGTACCTTTAACGGGTGTTATTTTCATTTCGGTGTCCTTTCAGAAATAGATATGTATACATTATATACCATATTTACTGATTTGTCAAGCATCTGTGAATAGGGTTGTACCATTTGGAAGCGGAAAGAAATACAGGCGAAATTTTCAAAAGAAAATATTCAAAAAAGAGAAATTTGGTTTGAAATATGGCCGTTTAAATTATGTACACAAAGTCAAATGTATGATAAAATATTATTAGGCAATTTTTATAAACTTTGGGGAATAACTTCACCGTTTTAATAAGTGAAATAATATCTCATTTTTTTGCAAATTTTGAGTGATTTATGTATTTTAAAGCAAATAAATGTGTGCTATAATGAAAAATGGAGTTATAAACCAAGAATAAAAAGGAGAAAAAACTATGAAAAAACGAATTTTGGCAATGTTACTTGCCGGCGCACTTACGGTTTCGGGACTTCCGATAACTGCAATTGCGGCTGATGATACCTCGGCATCTGTGACGGTTGACCCGATTGCCGATGCAAAGTTTTTGTGCACGGTGGGGAAGACCTGCCGTGTACGACTTGTAAACTTCAAGGAGTTATTACAATGATAAAAGGTATTTGTATCAATCAAGACTCGCATGATGTTGTGTCCGCTGCCGGCAGAACCCGTCCTTCAGTTGATACCGTCAAAAATTTCCCGAAGATATATGAGGGAACACACGTCACTGACTTTTTTATCAACCTGATGGACACCTGTGCGATATTTTCCTCAAAAACACGAACAAGCTTCCTTGATAAATATTATCAGAAGGAAGAAAACGGCAGACCCGTTGACTATACCAAGGGAACTTGTGCAGCAGGTATGCATTATCTCTATGAGGAGCTTGGTATTGACTACGTAAAGGAACATATCAAGGGCTTCCGTGAGGCAGGCATAAACCCGTGGCTCACATATCGAATGAACGATTACCACGACAGAAATATGCCAACCTCAATGCTGTTCTCCGATTTCTATCATGAGCATCCGGAGGTGCTTAACGGACGCAATCTTCCAAGAGAGCTTTGGTCATGGGACGGATATGCATACGATTTCTCATTTGACATCGTCAGAGGGCATAACCTTGATCTTATCAATGAATCGCTTGAGCTCTATGATCCTTACGGCATTGAGCTTGACTTCCAGCGCGAGATGTGTGTGTTTGCGCTTGGCGGTGAGGATGAGGGCATAGAAATAATGAACGGCTTCATGCGTGACGTTGATGAGGTTGTTAAAAAAGCCGAGGAAAGATGGGGACATGAAATAAAGGTTGCAGTTCGCGTAATGCCTGATGTCAATCTCTGCTTTGAATACGGCTTTGACGTTATGAACTGGGTTGCCCAGGGGATAGTTGACGTTGTTGTAATTTCCGGACGCTGGGCATCAACCGACATGGATATGCCGATCAAGCTCTGGAAAACACTTTTAAATCCATATGGCGCAGAGCTTTATGCAAGCGCTGAATGGTATATATGTGCTTATGACGACGCAAACAGAATTTCTCCCAATATAGAAACCTTCACAGCCGCTGCTGCCAACGCTTTCTCACAGGGCGCAGATAAATTCTATATTTACAATTATTATGTAGGATTTCACACACAATTCAACTGTGACGATGCATATGACTTTGATCCTTCGAAATCTGTGAAATCAGCGGAGCAATATCGGACGGTTATCAATAACCTCGGAGACTACGAAACAGTCATCGGGCTCAAGCGCCGTCATGTTGTAACTCTGAAGGACCGCATCCCTCTTTGGCGACGTGAAACATATTGCTCTTCTGCTTCAAACCGCGGCATCAATCAGCTCCCTTACACATTCTGCAAAAAAGGTGCATTCAGATTGTTTGTCGGTAAAATTCCGGACGGAGCAAGGGTTACGTTCCGTTTCTCGGTTGACGATTCTAAAAAGGCACTTGCAAATTTGCCGGGCGTTTGGATGAACAGCGTGAAATGTGACTACATCCGTTCGGAAATGGATGAACGCTTTACTCCGTATCCGCTTCTTTGCTACAGCGTTCCAAGCGAAGCGTTAAAAGACTGTATGATTGCACTTATAAGCAGTCCCAACGATGCAGAGATTACAACGCGTTGGGTTGATATATTTATCGAACCTAAAGATTGAATTTATTTTGAAAGGATGAACCTAAAATGAAAAAGCTTATTACCTTAATTCTTGCAATTTCCATGATCTTTACCCTTACAGTTACAACAAGTGCTTCGAGCGACGTTGTTAAGAAGGGCACAGCAACAGTTGACGGCGAGCTCGACAATGCATACCTTAATTCTCTCGTTATCTGAGACTGCGGAACCAAACCCAATGCGCTTGATGAAAGTGAAGTTGGCGTATGGCCGGGTACCTGTAAGGCAGATTTCTATTTCCTTTATGATGACAGCCGCCTTTATGTATACTGCGATGTAACCGATGATGATACTCTCACTCTCGGTAAGGCATTCCTTGAAAAGTATAATACATACCAGGTTGACCTTGTTGAGATGCGTTTCTCATTCGACGGTGATCCTCATGATATTTTCAAGGTGTCTGTTGACGCTTATGGTTACACAATGTTCGGTCTGAAAAACCACTATGAGAAGATCGACTATTCCACCTTTGAATACAAAACCAAGCTGACCGATAAGGGATATGGAATTGAGGTTTCGATTCCTTGTACCAAGGGTTCCCTTGATATGATCAAAACCGGAAAGATGGGCTTCACTTATTCACTTAACGACCTCACCACCGAAGGTATGCACTATGAGTATGCTGAGTCTTACGATTATAAGGGAACATCCAGCGGAACAGAGTGGACAGCGGTGTTCTATGACCTCTCGAATGAGTATGCAAGCGGCACTGCGCCTGTAACAACAAAGGCACCCGAAACAACTCCTGCGCCCGAAACAACCGAGACTCCCGAGGCTGACACAACTGCAGCAGAAGTTGAAGATACCACTGTGGCAGAGGGCGAAGATGATACAACTGCAACAGAGGGTGAGGACACCACAGAGGCAGAAAGTACCACCGAGGCAGAGGAAGTTGACACGACTGCTACAGAAGATGAAACAACTGTAGCTGATGATGAAGAGACAACTGTAGCTGAAGAAGATATTACCGCTGAAGAAAAAGATGATGAAAAGGGCGGTATTTCTGCCGGCGTAATCATTGGAATCGTTGCAGCAGTTGTTGTAATTGCAGGCATCGCAGTTGTTCTTTCCAAGAAAAAGAAGCAGTAATTAATTAAGTTAGGATACTCTACAAAACTGTAAGAGTCGTCTATATATTTCTTCAGCCAAAGCGGCGTATCGAGTAAAATCGGTGCGCTGTTTTGGTTTTAGGGTATCAAAAATTGACTATTTTTTAGAAATTATTGACATCACTTTGTTAAGCTAAAGCAACATGGCAAATACAAGACTCAAAAATGACAATTTCGTGACTGTATTGGTGTTGACAAGCCAAGAAAAATTTGTTATAATAGTACCATGGAGAAATTTATGATTTGGGATATATCTTTGTTTTTTATCCCAAAAGTACTGTTTGGAGGAAACATTTTATGAAGAACAGACGGCTCTTATCTATACTGCTCACAGTTGTCATGTTGCTTTCATTTTTGCCTGTTTTCACAGCTCGTACATCGGCAAGTGACACTTGGGAAGCACCGCTGTCTATCGAAAATAATATGACAGCGGCAGAGGAAAGCGCAAACTATCTTCCTGCATCTGATTTTGATAATAGCAGCTGCCTTAATTATTGGGCTCAGAGAGGTCAGTGTCTCGAATGGCTCTCCGATTCAAACGGCGGTTACATCAAGGCAAGTAAAATTTTTATTAATTACACCGGCTTTCATTATAATCCCACGGCTACAGTGCCTGCCGGTACATATAAGTTCACCGGTTACTTCCGTACCGCTAACGAGGGAGAAATCGGTTGTTTGCGTGTGCATTTCTATGATGTTAACGGAACAAATGCAGGAAGGGCGAGAGTTTATATCGAAGACGACTGGACGTATGTTGAATATTACGTAACTCTTGCAGCCGAGCTCGATTACATTTTGGTAAACGGCGGCGGATATCAGTGGTATGTCCAGGATTACTGCATGGATCAGTTTACGCTTACTGCTGTTAATTCCATCCCCGAAGATGCGAACCAGTCTTTCGGTGCACCAAATACGGAGTGGGAAGCACATGACAGTATGCTTGCAGGCGGTCTTTCCATTAAAAATGTTTTGACAGCAGCGGAGGAAAGCGCAAACTATCTTCCCGCATCCGATTTTGATGATAAATCCTGCATTAATTACTGGAATGCAAAAGAGCAGGGCTTTAACTGGATTTCCGATATAAACGGCGGATATCTCAAGGCGAGCAGAATTTCTGTAAACTATACAGGCTTTGATTACAAGCCCGGAACGGAAATTCCTGCCGGTACATATAAATTTATCGGTTATTTCCGCACTGCCAACAAAGGGGAAATCGGTTGTATTCGCGCACAGTTTTATCAATATGCGTCAGATGAAGACCGCACTTCAACCACCAGGGCAGGTCTTGCGAGAATTTACATCGAAGACGAGTGGCTGCGTGTGGAATACTATGTAACTCTCACAGCTCCCCTCAGCCATATCCTGATATGTGGCGGCGGATATGAATGGTATATTCAGGACTACTGCATGGATCAGTTCACGCTGACTGCGGTTGATGAGATTCCCGAAGATGCAACGAGCACATTCGGCACTCCCAACACAGACGCTGAAGCACGTGACAGTATGATGCAGAACTGGAACGTAAAGCCTTATGATCCCGTTGAGGAAGCAAAATATGAGGTTAAGGGAATTATCATAAACCACGACGACTCAAATCCCCTCATAACATTCGGAATAAACGAGCCAACCGTTGAAGATATTGCGAACTTCGCAAGACAGTATGAAGGAACTCACATCACCGATTATTTCATTAATATAAATGCAAACTGCGCAAGCTATCCCTCAAATGTATGGACTGACCATCTTGATAACTATCATAAGGCGGTTGAAAACGGCACATATGAGCAGTATCCCGAGGGCGGTACAATTCGTAATATGCTGTACGGTGCTCATTATATTTATGAGGTGCTCGGCGTTGACTACATTGGCATATGGCACGAGGAATTTAAAAAGGTCGGTATAAACCCGTGGATCTCCGTCCGTATGAACGACGTGCATGATATGTCAACGTCAATCGCCGGCGGTTATGATGATATCACCGGAAAATCCCCGTTCCTTTCCGACTTCTTCTGGAAACACCCCGAGTATTATCGCGTAAAGCATCACGAGGGAATGAGCTACAGATATATGGACTTCGCTCCGGACTACGGATATGAGGCGGTGCGTGAATATTATCTCCTGCTCATAAACGAGGCGCTTGACCGATATGATACAACCGGTGTTGAGCTTGACTTCCAGCGTGAGTGCCGTCTATTCAGCATCGGCGGCGAATATAAAGGACTCGATCAGCTCAATGACTTCATGCGTCAGCTTGACGATATCGTTGCAATCTATGAAGAAAAGTACGGTCATGAGATCAAAATTGCGGCACGCGTTCCGATCGATCCCGTAACCTGCTATGATTTCGGTCTTGATACCATAACATGGATTTCCGAAGGCATTCTCGATATGATTATTCCTGCGTCGCGTTGGGATAACAACTGCAGTGATATCCCGGTTGCACTCTGGGCTTCGATTGCTCATCCGTACGGCTGTGAGGTTGCAATGAACATTGAAATGGCAAACTTTGCAAGCTATAGAGGCGGCAAATCCGGCGGTTATGATATTCAGACCTTCGCCGGAATGTGCTCAAATGCGTATTCACAGGGTGCTGATAAAGTATATTTCTACAATTATTTTGCATCTCCGACCGGCGATACATTTGACACCATGTTGAAGGATGAGGATAAGGTTACAACCGATGAAATTTATTACGGTGTAACCCCTGGTCTTGCGAATGCAGGAGGTTGGAATACACTCACATCACTCGGCTCACCCGATAAGCTTCTGACATATAACCGCAGAAACATCCTGACCTACGATGA
>JAZNFB010000216.1:0-3660 GCA_045588895.1 Candidatus Flemingiibacterium sp. | reverse complement strand
TCCACCCTCATCCTTGCGCCGTCTGCCTCGGTCAGTGCCGCTTCGGGCGCGGTTGTCATTGGGATGACAGACAAATCAACGGTATCGTCATTACTCGCCATTTTCGAAAGCGGCTATAATAACGATTTTGTCGGAAGCTATACCTTTGACACAGCCGAAAAGGCACTCTCCTTAAATTACGTTTCAAGCACAGAGGGTAAAGGGCATTACCGCTTCACCGTCCGTCCCAAGGATAATAACGTCCTTGCCTCAGATCAGTCATGGATGGTCGTTCAATATAAAACAAACATCAAAGATAAGCTCCCCCTCGAGCTATATAACTGCAACACCAACACCATAAAGCTTGATGCAGACATTTCAAAGTCAAACGGCGAATATGTCTTTTCAACACCAACCGATATAAACGTAACATCTCTTGAAGACAAAAATTATTTCTCCCGTTTTCTCTCGGGCAGCTGGAATAACATTTTCGTTGATTATTCAAAAAAGGACGCAAAGCTCTATATCAAGGAAATAAGCTTCTTTTCGAGCGAGGATGCCGCAAATGAATATATCAAAAACGGAACACTTCCCGAAGGGAGCACCAAAGCTGAACCCTCCGCGATCGGAGAATTTGCAGGCAGCACATATACGCACAATGGCTTTACAATCGGAACAAGCATATATACTCCCGGCAATTATTCCGAAGATAAGGAATATGCACTCCTCGTTTATTTCCACAGTGCAGGCGACAGAGGCGACGGTCCTCTTTACAGCGGCGGTACCGGCTCAAGCGCGGCAATTACCAAGGATGTAATTGAAAAATACGGAGAGGATTTCATCATCTTTGCTCCGAGATGTCCTTCGGGCTGCAAGTGGGTTGAAAGCGACTGGACACCCGGTACATACAATTACGATAAAACACCCGTTTCAAAGCCCATGAGTGCGGCAATCAGCTATATTTACGACGAGATCCTTGCAAAATACAGCATTGACGAAAGCCGTATTTACGTTGCAGGCGACTCTATGGGAAGCGGTGGAACATGGGATATTATCCTGCGTGAGCCTGACCTTTTCGCGGCGGCACTTCCCACCTGCGGTTATAATGACCCGACCCAGGCGGCTAACATCCGTGAGGACCTTGCAATCTGGATTCATCACACCAAGCAGGACCCTATTGTAAGCGTTGTCGGCGATCAGGCTATGTATGAGGCACTTATTGAGCTTGGACGCACCAATGTCAAATATACAGAGTTTGATATGGAAAATCCCGAGGATGCGGCTCTCTTTACAAGTAAAAGCGACAGTGCGCCACACTATGCATGGGAAGCGGTACGTGCCAATGCCGATGAGGTTCTTACCTGGCTTGTTGCACAGAGAAAGGCTGACGCTGCCGCAAAGTTCACCGACATTTCAGCAGACGACAGCTTCTATGAGGCAGTAAACTACTGTGTTGAAAACAACCTTTTCAAAGGTACTTCCGAGGTAACATTCGCTCCAGACGGAGTTATGACACGTGCAATGTTCGTAACCGTGCTGGGACGCTTTGCGGATGTTGACACGTCAGAATATACCGGCGTATCGTTCAGCGATGTTGAAGCAGGCTCGTGGTATGCGCCCTATGTTGAATGGGCATCGAAAAATAATATCGTTCTCGGAATCGGAGACGGTAAATTCGGAATAAACGGAAGCATCACGGTTGAGCAGGCGTGCACAATTCTTGCAAGATTTGTTGATTATAAAGCGGCAGAAAAGAAGACAGAGCTAACCATTGATAATTTCAGTGACGCGGCTGACATTTCAGACTGGGCAACAGATGCGCTCACATGGGCACTTGCAAATGGCATATATGCAGGCAATGAAACAAAGCTTTCACCCAAAACCGAAGCATCACGCGCTCTCGTTGCAACCATGTTTTATGGCTATAACACAAGCTACGACAAATAAATAATCAAGATCCCGGGGGTTACTGAATTTGTGTGTCCCCGGGATATCGTTTTCTCACCGTTTTATTCTCTTGACAAACAGAATAAAATATGATATACTTACCATATATTATATACTTTCGGAGGCGCAGAATGAGAAGAAGCGGCATTTTTAAATCTCATCCCGTCCTACTGTACGGCGGCATTTGTGCTGTCAGTGGGCTTTTTTGTGCTGTTGTCTCCCAAGGCTTTAGCATACCTGCCCGACAGACCGCCTGCCGGGATTTTTTGATATAGAGGTATCATCATGAAAGAAAAGATGAAAAAATTAAGCGGCGCAGAAATAATCGTGCGTACGCTGATTGAAGAAAATGTAGACACGGTTTTCGGCTATCCGGGCGGACAGGTTTTGCATATATACGAGGAACTGCAAAAGAAACGCCGCCATATACGCCACATTTTAACGGCACATGAGCAGGGTGCGGCACACGCGGCAGACGGTTTTGCACGTACAACCGGCAAGGTCGGAGTTGTAATCGCAACCTCAGGTCCCGGCGCATCAAATCTTGTAACCGGCATCGCAACGGCGTATCTCGATTCCGTGCCAATGGTTGCAATAACAGGAAACGTGCCGACAGACCAAATCGGACGTGACAGCTTTCAGGAGCTCGACATCGCCGATATCACAATGCCGATAACAAAGCATAATTACATTGTTAAAGACGTCCGCGAGCTGCACAGAATCTTAAAAGAAGCATTTGCCATTGCACGTGAAGGGCGCTGCGGACCGGTTCTCGTTGACATACCCAAGGATATACAGATTGCGAAAACCGAATTTGCGCCTGTAACACTCCTCCCAAAAAATCCGCCCGAGATTTCCGAGGATGAGCTTTCTTCGGCTGCCCGGATAATTGAGAGTGCCGAGCGTCCGTTCATATACTGCGGCGGAGGAGTTGTAAGTGCAGATGCAGGTGAGCTTGTTAAAAAGCTTTCAGAGAAGCTTGATGCTCCGTGCGGTTCGAGCTTAATGGGACTTTCTGCAATTGAACATAATTTCCCGTCAATGCTGGGACTTACGGGTATGCACGGTCTACCTCACGCAACACGTGCCATGAAAAGAGCAGATGTTATCATCGCGATAGGCGCACGCTTCACAGACAGAGCAACGGGCGCACACGGCGAGATCGTTGAAAATGCGAAGATCGTACAAATCGACATCGATCCTGCCGAGGTTGACAAAAACGTAAAGGACGCGGCATATGTCATCGGCGAGATACGTCCGGCACTGACTGCGCTTTCGGAGCGTATCAAGCCACACGCCCATCCCGAATGGAAAAGAGAAATCGCCGCGCTTGCACAGGCTGAAAAAGCTGATAATGATGAAAACCTGACCCCATATAAGGTTATCGACAGCGTTGCCGAATATTCAAGGGGACTCAGCATTGTAACCGATGTCGGTCAGCATCAGATGTGGACGGCACAGCGGTACCCGATTTCGGGAAGAAGAAGCTTTTTAACAAGCGGCGGACTCGGAACAATGGGATTTGGCATGGGTGCGGCAATCGGAGCATCACTGGCAAACGGCAGAAAGCGCACTGTACTTTTCACTGGCGACGGAAGCTTCGGTATGAATTTAAACGAGCTTGCAACCGCAGTAAGCTATAAAATTCCGCTTGTAATTGTAATCATGAACAATAAATCACTCGGAATGGTTATGGAATGGCAGAAGGCAATGTTCGGGCGTACAAGCGAGACT
>JAZNFB010000215.1:0-2245 GCA_045588895.1 Candidatus Flemingiibacterium sp. | reverse complement strand
CCATTTCGGGAGTATTCTATCACAAAAATTCGGAACACACAATACTTCAGAGGAAAATACCAACGCCTATGAGTGTGAATACGCCCGGAACCCCTAGCAAGAAGGAAACGGGCAGGGTTATTGCGTTCAGCCCGAGGGATATTCCCGTTATACCCGAGGCGAGATTCATCGCACACAGGAGGGAGAGGCCTCCCACACCACCCGTGATAAAGCGTACCTTTTTGGATTTGCCCGCGACCGTCAGGCCGAATGCGAGCAAAAACAGTGCCGCGGCGCCGAGAACAGTCAGTGCCGTTTTCATATTCCGTCCTTTCCGCTGAGCATCGGCTCAGCTCGCTTTTTTGCGCGCCTTTTCCATCAGCGCGTTATACTTCGTTTCCGCCGCGCAGAGCTTGTAGATTATCTCGTCGATCGCGGTCGGATCCGTTTCGAAGTCAAAACGGTCGTAAAGTTTGGCAATTTCTTCCTTGGCGTTTTCAATCTGCTCAAACAAGCTCAATTCAAGCTCCCAAGCTTCCTTTTTCTCAACTGCAAAAACAAGCATTACGATCACCCTTCGTTAGAGTATATTTGCGGAGGAGTAAGAATATGTCCGCTCAGGTATATTTTCGCCTTTGCGGGGAAAAGTTATTCACATCAGGTTGACAGTTTTCTTATGTTTTGGTAAAATAACAGCAGGTGATTTTTATGAAAGTTGAACATGGTGGTCTCAGCACTGTTAATGAGGTCAAAATATTGATCTGCCGAGTTCTCAGCGAGCTCGATAATCCCATAGCTATGTCTGATCTTACCGACGGTATGCTTGCCGACGGTTTTGTTAATTATTTCGATTTTGCGGTTGCTATAAGTGACCTTTGCGAGACCGGACACGTCCGCAAAGAATTTGAAAACGGCAGAAGCGTTTACTACGTCACCGCCGATGGCAGAAACGCAGACAGCCTTCTCGGCGGCTCACTGCCTCTTTCGGTCTGCGAAAGCGTTTATGCCGGTGTTCTTTCTGCGCAGAGCGGCGGAAGAGCAGAATGCACCGTTGAGCCGACGAATGTCGGTGTTACCGTCAGTATGCGTTTTGTTTTCGAGGGGCGAGAGCTTTTCAATGTCAGGCTTGAGGCGGGAGACGAAATGGTTGCCGAGGATATGAAACGTAATTTTTTAAAAAACCCTCACGACGTTTATATTTCCCTCATCCGACTCATTAAATAATCAAAGAATGTTTTCGATCAAGGGCAGCTCGCTTTCGCTTATGTGAGAGAGGGTTGCTCTCATCATATATATTTCACCCATAACGCTGACCTTATCACGGCATTGAGCGAACCCTATCATTTGCTCGATGCCGATTTCTATTCCGTGCATTTCCTCGTGACGCACGAAGAGCAGATATAACGGCTCACGTTTCTGCCAAAAACTTCTGAAATCTGACAGTATCTTCAAACAAGCTGAGAAATCTTCGGCAGCGGCAGTCGTTTCGATACGTGCAATATATTCATCGGCGAGCTTTTCGGTTCCGTTGAGAAAAAAGATGGAAACCGCGCTCACGAGAAGTATCACTGCGATGATCAGCGGAACAGCTATTTTTACTCGCTTCATATACGCTCCTTCCTGACGAATTCGTATTCGCCGTTATCGTAAAAGCAGTAGAAGATCTTATTGATGCTGAGCTTTTGTTTTTTTATTTCGTTCTTTACGTCGTCGAGTGATAATCCGGCGGCGGCGACTTCATTTTCTATAAGCAATCCGTCAGAAATGATCATTCGCGGAAGCTCTTTTGGTGCTCGCGAGGTTGGGGATTTAGGAATAACGCTCACCTTTCCGTCGGTTTCGATTATTGCAAAGCCTACCTCTGCGAAGGAAACGCAGCCGTTGTTTCGCACCTCTGCCAAAAGATCGTCGAGTGTGATCCGCAGGGCCTTGAGTTCTTTTTGCTGAACGCTTCCGTTAACTATAACGACCTTCGGTGAGCCGAGAAGTGCATGACGTATGCCGGGTTTTTTCAGATTTATGCTTGATATGAGCAGTTCGCAGACAACGAGGGTGAAAAGAGGGATTAAGCCGTATATGAGGGGGATTCCGGTATCGGTTATAGGTATGGAGGCGAGATCTGAGATTATTATCGTTATTGCGAGCTCGCCGGGTTGAAGGTCTCCGAGCTGCCGTTTTCCCATAATGCGCATTGACAGAATTAACAGAAAATATATGATGATAGTACGAATGAAAGCAACTAACATACGCCACCTCCTGTGATATT
>JAZNFB010000214.1:0-3800 GCA_045588895.1 Candidatus Flemingiibacterium sp. | reverse complement strand
TATCATTCCGATTGCACCAAGCTGGATGAGATCCTCAAACTCACAGCCGTGATTTTCACTTGCACGATCCTTGAAGCGAAGCGCTATGCTGCGTATAAGTCCCATGTTAGCTTCGATCAGCTCGGCTTCGGCATCTGTGTCACCGCTTTGTACGCGAAGCAGTAATTCGGTGTTTTTTGTGTAGTCGGCAGCTGCCATCTTTTCTACCTCATGTGTTTTTTTATGTAACTGTTATTAACCGACGCCGACCTTTATTTTCATGGTGACACTTGTGCCTTTTCCGGGCGTTGATTTGACTCGCAGTGAATCGGTCATGCTTTCCATAATCGAAAAGCCCATGCCGCTGCGCTCTCCTGTTGTGTCCGTTGTAAAAAGCGGTTTACGTGCCGCTGTCACATCCTCGATTCCGATACCCTTATCCTTGACGATTACAATAATTTCACCGTTGTCATACCGGCGCATCGTCATATCAACCGTGCCGCCGTTTCCACCGTATGCGTGCACGATACAATTGGTCACAGCCTCACTGACGGCACATTTTATATCGGCAAGCTGTGTTATTGTCGGAGCAGCCTGCGAGGTGAAGGTTACGACAAGGCTTCTTGCAAAGCTCTCGTTTTCGCTTATGGCTGAAAATTTACAGCGTGCCTCATTGATTATTTTCTTCATTTTGAATTTCCTTTCACTGTTGTTTTTTCAATTTTGATAAGTCTTGATGTTCCCGCAAGCTCAAGTACTTTACTGACGCTTTCATTCGGGTCTGTTAAGATCAGCTCTCCGCCAAGCTCACGTGCGAGAGTGAAGCGGCCGAGTATCAAGCCGAGTCCGGATGAATCCATAAATGCCACATTCGAAAGATCAAGCGCTGTTTTCGCAGGACGGTAATAATATAGAAACTCATCTATCTTTTTGCGCAGCTCGCGAGCGGTGTGGTGATCGATTTCACCTTCGATTGTGATTGTTAATTTAGAGCCGTTAAGCTCACCTTTGACGTTACATTCCATGTCATTAACTCCTCTTTGAAAATATTTACAATACCATTTTACACCATTGTCAACGATAATTTTGTCGCATTTTGTGTTTAAAATAAAAAAATACCGCCGTTATTTGGCGATAGAAAAGGAGAATGTTATGTTACTTTATTATATACGTCACGGCGATGCGATTTATGATCCCGACAGTCTGACACCTCTCGGTAAGCGTCAGGCAGAAGCAGTTGCACGCCGTTTGTCGCTTCACGGCTTGGATCGCATATTTGCCTCTGATTCACAGCGTGCAAAGGATACTGCCGCACCGACAGCCGAGCTTTTGAAGCTGCCCGTGACCGAGCTTCCCTGGGCTAACGAGGAGATATTCTGGGGTGAGGCAGCGGGACCGACAAAAACAGGCAGTCACAATTGGTATATGCATCAGGGAGAGTACAGACGCATAATGAACTCTGATGAAGTGCGTGAGCTCGGTGATAAATGGTATACACATGAAGTCTTTTGCGAAACCAAGCTCCCGGGTGGTATTTCACGCATCCAAAAAGAAGCCGATCACTTTCTTTATAAGCTCGGATACGAGCATGACCGCAAAAACCACTGCTACAAGGCAATTGCACCTAATAATGATCGAGTTGCATTCTTTGCTCATCAGGGCTTTGGTATAGCCTTTTTGTCAAGTATACTTGATATACCGTATCCGATGTTTGCGACTCATTTTGATATTTCACACAGCTGTGTCACCGTAATACAGTTTGACGGCGGAGAGGACGGGGACACATCGTATATACTCCCGAAGGTGTTGACCTTTTCAAACGATTCTCATATTTACGAGAGCCGTTTGCCAACAAAATTTATCAACGAATTTTACATATAAAAACAGGCGGCCGACTGACAGATGACATCAGTTACGGTCGCCTTTGATTTATATAACTGTAAATTCTGAAACCTCGTTGACGGTGATACGCTCGCCCGTCATACGGTAGAAGTACATTGAGTCGAGTACAGACTGTAGCTTGTCTTCATTTTCCCAAACGAGCATCTGTGCTGCTTCAATAAGTTTTTTCGCGCTTTCTTCATCATATGCGAGCTTTAAGAGGATTGCTTTTCCGATGAGTAAATATGCTTCACGGTGAAGGGCAAGTATTTCCCAGGATTCTTTTTGGCAGGGGTCATTACTGCCCGAATGTGTCGCAATGAGCTCGGTTATATCTTCCATTGCTTTAACGGCGGTTTCCATTTTAGTCTTAAATTCTTCACGGTCAAATACTCGCTGTCCTCTTATTGCTCCGATATCAAATGCACGTGAAAGTGCTGAAAAATAGTCGCACAGCTTATCTGCCGCATCCTCGCCGAATGACGCCGAATAAAGCTCACGTCTGATTTCGTCAAAATCGGCATCGTTATTCCAAAGCGTTTTTGCCATGGTTGTCATTGCAATCGAGGTTGGGAAAGAATTACGCTGAAGCTGACAGCTTATAAAGCCGTTCATGCCAAGCGAATCAAAATTACGGATATCGTTATATGCAATCTTAGCAATGCCTTCGCCGCCTGCATCGAGAATGTGATCCCACATGAGGTGATAATCAAAATCTGCGGCATCTCCATCATAAACCTGCTTCCATGCGTGCAGATATGCAAGATTTGCGTCAACGGATGCGGTTTTGCCGTAAACGAGGTCAAATGCGTTCACCTTATATTCGGGAATTTCAGTCACCCTGTAGCCGCTTGGAAACGATTCGGCAAATGTGCGGGAAATAGGAGCAAAGAGTAAAAGCGCATTTTTGGGATGCTTGATACGCTCGACCTTTGGCGGATGGGAAGTGTTGTAGCAGAGGATAAAGAGCACCTTTGTGTCAAGGTCGCGTGAAACAAGTATATCGGTGATGTCGTTTATCATTCTGACGTAATGGTCGGTATATGTGTCCTTTGTACATTCGGGACATTCGCAGGTGTTGTTAAAATAGTCGCCGAGCCAGAAGTGAATAACGTCCGTTTCGGGATGCTCGTCGATATATTTGATACCTGCATTCACCATTGTGCTTCTTACAAGCGGATTTGAATAACAAAGCTGTGTGTAGAGCGGAGTGTCACGCCATACCTTGCGCTCACCGTTTACTTCGGCGCAGATATCTCTGTATGACTGCGGAATTTCTTCGGGCTTTGGCTTATACCAGCCGTGGTCGGAAACGCCAAACGGAGCACAGTTCCAGCCGTGACCGACCGCATGAAGCAAGAGCCCACGACGTTTTATTTCACGAACCATTATTCGGTGATATTCCTCAGCTTGCTCGACAGTGAACGGTTCGGGCTTCTTGAGCGGATTATATCTGTGTGAATACCAACGCTCGAAAAATTCATACGGCAGGCTGAACTGTATATAGTAACCGTTAAAGCCGACCTTAGGCAGCCATTCTATCATGTCGAGGATGTTTTCGATACTGTTTGCGCCCTCGATGCACATTGTGCGGTGACGTTTTGCGGCTGCTTCGAGGATGTTTATGTCATGAGCATCGCAGGTTTTCGGATAATGTGTACCGTTCTTCCCGGGACGCACCCAGCCGATACCCCATTCGGAAAGTAAGCGGTATACGCCGATGAGTACGCTTCTCTCGTTTGAGCCGGCGATGTAACCTTTTTTATCCTTGACCGATATGGCAATTGCATCATCGTAAATGGGCTGTTCTACGCACATTTCGACATCGAAATCAGCGAAAAGTCCGAGGGATATATCGGCTTTGATGTTAAGTATTTCGAGATATTTAGCAAGTTCTTCGCGTGCAAATTCGATTACATTGTATTTCATTTTTTCTCCTT
>JAZNFB010000213.1:0-2036 GCA_045588895.1 Candidatus Flemingiibacterium sp. | reverse complement strand
ACGATTATATAAACAACGTTATAAAGAAGCACGAGCTTACCCGTGCTGATAAGGAAGCGGACAGAATCAACCACGTTGACTACTGCGACGCTAACACAGGCCCGATTTTCCTTACCTACCGTGAGGATGATTTTATAAACGCGACCGTTGAAAAGTGGAAAAACGAGCACAATCCTGTCTATGATTTCGTTTCCGACGGTGTCAGCAATACTGTATGGGTGATCGACTGCCCTGAAATAATCAAAGCGATAACCGAAAAATTTGCCTCGGTTGACTACCTTTATATTGCGGACGGTCATCACAGAGCTGCATCGGCTGTGCGTGTCGGCAAGATGCGCCGTGAGCAGAATCCCGAATATACGGGTGATGAAGAATTTAACTTCTTCCTTGCGGTTTTGTTCCCCTCAAATGAACTCGAAATTATGGACTACAACCGTGTAATGAAGGATCTCAACGGTTACACAAGCGAAGAATTTGTTGAGAAAATCAAAGAGGTCTGCGATGTTGAGGCTGTCGGCACGGATGCCTATAAGCCCGAGGAAAAGCACACCTTCGGTATGTTCCTTGACGGAATGTGGTATAAGCTTACTGCAAAGGCGGGCACTTATGACCCGAACGATCCCGTTGGCAGACTTGACGTTTCAATTCTTCAGAAAAATGTGATTTCACCGATTTTCGGCATTGATGACCCGAGAACAGATAAGCGTATCGACTTTATCGGCGGTATCCGCGGTCTCGGCGAGCTTGAAAGAAGAGTAAATAACGATATGAAAATCGCATTTTCAATGTATCCGACAACTCTTGATGACCTTATGGATATCGCGGATGCAGGTGAGATTATGCCGCCGAAGTCAACCTGGTTTGAGCCTAAGCTTATGAGCGGACTTTTTATTCATAAGCTGTCATAATCCGAGTGGGGGAGAGAAAATGAACAAAAAGTCGTTTTACCTTGTGCTGTCGCTGATATCTGCAGTCGGCTTTGCTGTAATGCTGTGGCTGACTATGACGGATGTTATCAGCTTAAATCCGCTTTGTTCCGTTGTCTTTCTTGTGCTGTGCGCCGTGTTTGTTCTGCTTTATTCAAGGCAGAATAATGCGCAGCCTGCAGAGCAGGATTTTGTTGAGGCAGAGCGTGCAAGGAGTGTTGAAAAGCCGAAGCACGTCCGTGATTTTGAAATTGTCAGAGATTGCTGTGACAGTATCGTAAATTATCTTAAAGAGGACAGGAATATTGCCGGTGTGACTGTTGCAAAGAATCTTGACGATTTTGAAGGATACTATGAAACCGAAATAGATACTTTTGAATTTCTTGACTGTCTTTATTTTCAGACGGATGAGTTAATCGACAGCGTTCAGCCCGAATTTCTTACGGTGCTGGAGGATGCTTTTCTTGCGAAAAAGTTTTTTCAGGTCGATGCAACACGTGCCTCGGAAGGACTTTTCCTGTTTAAAAGAGAAGACGAGACCTTTTACGAAACGTACTATGTATATGCTTCCGATCCCGAATGGTTAAAGGCGGATAAAATTCAGGCTGAAAGCCTCGGCGGATGCTGGTATTACGTTAAAACCAATAAAAATATTAAAGAATTGTTAAATCTTTAAAATACCCCTTGAAAAAAGGAAAATATAGGATTATACTTAATTAGCACTCTAGAGTTAAGAGTGCTAATTATTCTTTTGTAAGGTGATTTTATGGCTACAAAGCAGTTTAAAGCAGAATCGAAAAAGCTGCTCGATATGATGATTAACTCAATTTATACTCATAAGGAAATCTTCCTTCGTGAGCTTATTTCAAACGCAAGCGATGCAATGGACAAGCTTTACTACCATTCGCTGCAGGAAAACCTTGCTCTTAACAGAAGTGATCTCTCAGTACAGATTACTCCCGATAAAGAGGCGCGCACCCTCACAATTACCGATAACGGTATCGGTATGACAGCCGAAGAGCTTGAAGAAAATCTCGGCACAATCGCAAAAAGCGGTTCGTTTGACTTTAAGGCAGATAACGAGAAAAAGGACGATGTTGACATCATCGG
>JAZNFB010000212.1:0-3027 GCA_045588895.1 Candidatus Flemingiibacterium sp. | reverse complement strand
CAACTACATTATATCATATAATTTCCTTTTTCTCAGCAATTTTACAGATTAATTTCTACGTAACGCTTATTTTCTCACATCAGAACAAAAAAATATGCATCACAAATGACAAAAGCACTCACATAACACAGCGAGTGCCTTTGTTCGTGGTACATTATTTAAATTTCACCCTGCAGAAGCAAGCATATTTTCAATAAAAATTCCGTAACCCCTCGTGGGATCGTTGATAAGCACATGAGTCACCGCGCCGATAAGCTTGCCGTCCTGAATCAGCGGACTTCCGCTCATCCCCTGAACAATTCCGCCGGTACATTCAAGCAGTGCGGGATCTGTGACCGTTACAACAAAATTTTTGATCTGTCTGCCACAGCGGTCAATATTTGATATATTCACCTTATATTTTCCGATACCGCCGCCACCCGTGGTACACCAAACCTCCGCTTCTCCCTCTGTGATCTCGCTTGACAGTGCTATCGGCAAGGCTTCATTTCCGACGCCTGACGGATATTCGCTGAAAACGCCGTAAACACCGCAGTCGTTGTTGCCGAAAATCGTGCCTATCTTGCCCGAGCTGAAATATCCCTTAAGCTCGCCCGGTATTCCCGGCTGACCTTTAACAACGTCACTTATCGCAACATTTACGACCGTTCCGCGTGTCAATTCAACAAGCTCGCCTGTATCAATGTCACAAATGCCGTGACCGAGTCCTGCGAAGCTTCCGATTTCGGGATCGATATAGGTCACAGTACCGATGCCTGCCGTGCTGTCACGGATGAGAAGCCCCGTTTTGTATTTTCCGTCCGATGAGGATATAACAGGCGTTACACTTATGGTAAGCTCCTTATCGCCGCGCTCTACCGTGAACTCAATGGGCTTGCCCTCGCTCGCAATCACAAGCTCCGATATCTCTGCAGCCTCGTTCACCGTTTTTCCGTCAAGGGCACGTATAATATCCCTCTCCATAAATCCGGCTTCGCGTGCAGGACTGACACAGCTTGTACCGCACGTCACATCGCCAACTCCGACAACGACTACACCTTTTGAATATAACTTCACTCCAAACGGAACTCCGCCCGGTATCAGACTTACATCGTCAATAACCGTAACATCAACCGATTTTACAGGAATCGTACCAAAGAGTCCGACACTGCAGCTCTTACGGAAAATATTGCCGTTTCGCTCGGATGCCAAAGCCGCCACAGCATCGTCGCCGAAAACCTTGGAAAGTGCCGCCATATCGCCTGTGCGTGCCGCAATACGGTCTGGGATCGCCGCGTCACAAATGCCCACAAAAACCGCGGCGGCACATAAAAGCGACAGCACCGCCGAGGATAGTTTTTTAAGTTTTTTCGCTCTCATTGATTGTTCTCCGAAATAAAAAAGTTCTTTGCGGTGAAAGTGACCGCGAAACTAATTTGTGCATAAGGGCGGCGTTTATGAGTAACAATATTTGTCCTGCGTGGATGTTTATACACAGCTTCACTTTTTAATCACCGCGTTGTCTGACTCGTGAAAAATATGCAAAAATTTACACATTCTTAACACCAACACAAAGGGGATAATTTATAATATAAAGTAATTGCGCTTGGAACATTTTTCATGCTTTTGCGTCATAATGCGCACAGACAATCAAAAAAACCAAGGAGGGATCATATGCCAAAAAATAAACGTACGCCCAAAAAACGCGGCATATTAAATATCTTTCTCAAAAAACGAGTAATAATACCACTCACGTTCCTGCTGCTCATAATCATAATGTACGTCATGTTCGTATTTTCAAATATTCCGTTTATAAAATACTGGCGGACGGTATACATAGAAACAGCCATGACAACGGCCGATCATCAATGGCTTGCAACTGCATTCATTCCGAAATATATCATCGACGATGTTATGAGTATGCAAACGGACACCTCGGATGTAATCGGCGGTGCGGAGCATCTTGAAGCCAATGAGAATCCGCCTGAGGAAGAACAAAAGCCTGCGGACATTCTCGGTCAGCTTGAGCTTTCCGTCGGAGACACTGACTATGCGGGATATACCGTGAAGATAAACGATATCGAGCAGGGGCTTGTCGTTTCCGAGATAAAAGGAACCTCCTTTCGCGGACTTGTAATGCTTGTTGACGATCCCTCCAGAGTTTACCTTGGAACAACACCATATAAGCACGTTGAGGGACTTCGCATAAAGGCAATGATGGAGCATCACGGTGCAATTGCCGGCATAAACGCAAGCGGTTTCTCCGATCCTAACGATTCGGGACACGGCGGAGATATTATCGGACTTTCGTATTCCGAGGGCGAATACTGGGGAACTGCCGTCAGCTACTATGGCGCGGTGCTCATGACAGACGATAACAAATTAGTCGTCGGAAATGTTCGCGATTGGCAAAATTATGACATACGTGCAGGCATACAGTTCGGTCCGGTACTCATCGCAGACGGAGAATCACAGATCGAGGGTTCGGGCGGTTACGGAATACAGCCGCGTACCGCAATCGGTCAGCGTGAGGACGGTGTTATCGTTTTTATCGTAATTGACGGCAGACAACCGACATGGAGTCTCGGCTGTACAATGGGCGAGCTCGTTGAGGTGCTGCAAAAATACGGTGTTGTCAACGCAGCCTGCTGTGACGGAGGCTCGAGCAGTGTCCTCGCTTATAACAATGAGGTTCTCAATAAGAACAGCTCGCTTAATCCAACCTACGGCAGACGGCTTCCCAATGCATGGCTGGTTGCACCAAAGGAAGTAACGGAGGAAGGTTCGGATGAATGAGCTTGACGAAAAATTCATGCAGCGTGCACTGGAGCTTGCAGAGATGGCGGCTTCCCTCGGAGAAGTCCCCGTCGGCGCCCTCGTCACAATGGACGGCGAAATCGTTTCAGAAGCATATAACCGCCGTGAAACCGACAAAAACGCCACTGCACACGCAGAGTTACTTGCAATTGATGCGGCGTGTAAAAGGCTCGGTGGATGGCGACTTCACAAATGCGAGCTATATGTAACGCTTGAGCCTTGTCCGATGTG
>JAZNFB010000211.1:0-3416 GCA_045588895.1 Candidatus Flemingiibacterium sp. | reverse complement strand
GCATATTTCATTGCCGCATAAGCTCCACCCTTTTTACACTCTACGTAAACAATCACAAGATCGGATTGCTCAACCATCCACCGATTTTTTAGTGTGATTGCAGATTTTGGATGTGCTCCGTGCAGATGTTCAGGTATGATAATACTATCGTAATATTTTTCATAATATTCAAGATTTGCCACCGTGTACGGAAGAACCAAGGTCATATCGCTGTTGAGTTTATTATTTTCTTTTTGTTCGTGTTTAATAAGCGATGCCGCATATTTATCAAATTCACCGTTGCGTCCGATAAGAAAAGACACATATGATTTCGTTTTTAATATCTCCTTTATAATTGCGACGAGTTGATCGGTTACCCGTCGTAAATCAACAATTTCCCGATGCCCAAATAATGAAACAGTAAAGATATTCATAATATCCAACCTCTCATTCAACACTATAAGCACGAAAAAATATAAATTCGTATTTATAGTATATCACAATTTAAAAAGAATATCAATAGTCTGTGGAATATTTGTTTAAATATTTATAGACTATATATAGTGAAAGTAAAGGCAGGGGATAATTATGAGTGATATTGCAAAAGCTTTAGGACAACGAATCAGAAAGCACAGGGCAGTTAAGGGATTGAGTCAAGAAAAACTTGCAGAGCTTTCGGGATGTCACCCCACATATATCGGTCAAATTGAGCGAGGCGAGAAAAATGCTACGATTGAAAGCATAGCAAAGATTTCCGCTGCGCTGAATGTTTCGTTATCAAAGTTGTTTGAGAAGCTTGATGCCGGGAAAGGTGAAACAGGTAATATTCCGCTTGAGTGTTACGAATTTCTTTTGGCAAAGACAAAAGATGAGCAGGAGCATATTTACCGTATATTGCTTGAAATGGATAAATATAAAAAGAATTGATAAATCCAAGGCAATATAAAAGGTCGACTCACACTTCAAAATGAGCCGACCGATTTTTTTGTTATGTGTTAAAACAGTATAATAAGGAACTGCGATGCGAGTACGACCGCCACAAGCGCAATCGGATAAGTCGCCGCATAAGCCGCTGCAACGTCCTCTGTTTTCGCAACACTTATAAGCGTTCCGAGTGCGGGGGTGCTTGTCATGCCGCCTGTTATAGAGCCGAGATTGTTGAGAAGGCTCAGCTTGAGAACGTACTTCGAGAAGAGGTATCCGATGATCAGCGGAACGATCGTCATGATGATTCCGTAAACGAAATACATGGGGTCGAAGTTCGCGATAAATTCTGCACCGCCGGGAATACCTGCACCAACGAGGAAGAGCACAAGTCCAAGCTCACGGAAAAGCTTGAGTGTGCTTGCTTCGGGCATGATGTTGATTTTTCCGATTCTGCCGAAGTGACCGAGAACAAGGCTTGTTAAAAGGCAACCACCGGTTGCGGTGAGAGAGAAGCAGGTGCCAAAAAGTCCCTTTGCGGTGAGCGGAATCTTGATATTTCCGATGATTAAGCCGATTATTGCTGCAAGTGCGAATACTGCGATACCCATGTGGTCAAGGGAGAACAGCTTTTCTGTAGAAGCGCTTTTCGTTTCTCCTTGTTTTACTTCAAGAAGTGCACGTTCCTTTTCCATATCAGCTTTAGTGAACTTTGGGATGAGCTGAACGAAAAGAACAACACCTATAACACCGAATATATACGCAATACCGTGACCTACAGATACAAGTCCTTCATATTGCTCAAGAACGGTATCCTTTGCCGCAGAAAAAGCAGGTGTAGAGGTGAGCGAACCAGAAAGAAGACCAACGATCATGGCAACAAATCCGTCGTGTGACTCAATTGTTGCGCCATATCCAAAGACATGATCTCCAAGCGCTATACAGCCCAGCGCGGCAAGACCGCCTGCCATGATAACAACAAGACCCAAGATCACATAAGACTTGAAGTTTTTCTTGAAATTCCCGAAAAATTTAGGACCTGCGATGAATCCGACAGATGTTACAAAGAGTATAAGACCGAGGTTTTCGATAAGCTTAAGTCCGCTTGAAAAATCATAGGGAGCCGGAATTTTTTTCTCTTCAAGGTTTTCAGGCTCGATAGAGTCGTCGGATGTGGAGTCGGAAATCGGATCTGCAACTTCTTCGGTAATCGGAGGAAGTTCAGCATTACTGAAGATGAGTCCGAATTGCTGATGTTGAGTGAAGAGAAGTGCACCAACGATGAGTGCGACGATGAATACGCCTGCATCACCGAGGGAAACGCCCTTGATGGTGATTCTTCCGAGCGCATAACCGAGGAAAAGCACGGCAAAAACGACAACGAGGAGAGTTGGGATATCTTTAAGAGTGATAAAACCGTTAAGAAAACTCATTTTTTGCCGCCCCCTTAAAAGTCACGCTGCTTTGTGTAGTTCGGGATAAGCTTTGGCGAAACAACATCTGTCTTGATGCCGGCATCTGCCATTTCCTTTACAAAAGCGTCAACGTGAGCGAGCGAGAGCTTTTCTGCCGTTTTGGTAGCCTTCGCAGCTGTTGCAGCATTAATACCGGCATTGCGTCCGAATACGATAATATCGAGAAGGCTGTTGCCCATGAGTCTGTTTTCGCCGTGGATACCGCCGACTGCCTCACCTGCAACAAAGAGGTTCTCAACGCCGGACATACCGTTTTCACTAATCTTGATACCGCCGTTCTGATAGTGGAGAGTGGGATAAATGAGGATAGGCTGCTTGCGCATATCGATTCCGTACTTTAAGTACATACGCATCATTGCCGGGATTCTCTTTTCGATCGTACCCTCGCCGTGAATAAGCTCGATCATCGGAGAGTCGAGCCATACGCCCTTGCCTCCGTCGAAGGTGTCAACGCCCTTGCCGCGACGGCACTCACGGATTACGCTTGATGCACAAACGTCACGGGTTTCGAGCGGATACATGAATGCTTCACCGTCAGCGTTGATAAGCTGTGCGCCGATGGAGCGTACCTTTTCGGTTACAAGTGCGCCGAAAATTTGCTGAGGGAATGCCGCACCTGTGGGATGATACTGGAGTGTGTGCGCATAAAGCAGGGGTGCACCGGCTCTGTAAGCGAGAACAAGTCCGTCTGCGGTTGCACCGTAATGGTTGGAGGTGGGGAAGCCCTGATAGTGCATACGTCCTGCACCGCCGGTTGCGATTACAACGGTTTTTGCTCTTGCGATGAGGATCTCCTTTGTTTCCATGTTCATGAGAACCGCACCTGCAGCCTTACCGTTTTCATCCTTGATTATTTCAATTGCCGAGGTGAAATCAACAACGGGAATTTGTCTGTTTTGAACCTCGTCACGGAGAACTCTCATGATCTCTGCGCCCGAATAGTCCTTGCAGGCGTGCATACGCTTTCTCGATGTACCTCCGCCGTGGGTTGTTACCATTGTGCCGTCAGCTTCCTTATCGAACATTACGCCGAGGTCG
>JAZNFB010000210.1:0-2626 GCA_045588895.1 Candidatus Flemingiibacterium sp. | reverse complement strand
GTGCTCATAAATGTTGTCTCTCCTAAATACCAGCGTTGCCTTGTACTGCATATACGGTTATACCGATGCCGGAATATGTTTTGCCTTGAAATTCATTTCCCACAGATTCCTTCATGCGAATCACAAGATAATAGGTATCGCTTTCGGTTTTTGCCAAAGGATTTTCGGCAAGTGCTTTTTCGGGATCAAGCTTGCCCTGAAAGCCGTTGATGGGCTCTGCTTCGTAAAGTCTTGTCGGCTCGGTGGTGATCCATACTTCAAAGGCTTCGTGGAATTCGGTCATGTCAATATCCTCATCCTCACTGACCGAAAGACGGAAGTTGATCGGAATATTGCCAATGTTCTTCACCTTAAAGCCCTGTGTGTAGAAAGCCGCACCCGGCTCAAACAAGATTTCCTGTTGCAAAGACGTAGTCTCGAACTGAAGCGTTTTGCCCACGAGCGATTCGCCCGTGATAGCATCGACGATCGACACCTCAACGTCACCCGCTGTGGTAATAATACCAATCGTGCCGTCACTGAGCGTGCTTGTGAAAAGCGCAAGCGTCGCGCCTGTGAGGGATACGAGGCAAAGCAGGATGACCAATGCCGTCATAATGATTGCTTTTTTATGGGATTTATAACGGAACATCATTACCTCCTTGCCGTTAAATACAAATTTTTTTCCACTCTGTAAGAGTATCAACGACTCCTACGCAGAGGGATAGTTAATGTAAAACGAACCGATTAGCCCTCGTAAACAGACAGGCCTTCAGCTCCGTTAAGCGTGTACGCGCCGGTAGGAGCAGTAAGAGCAACGCCATCCTCAAAGTCACCTGCCGTAACGATCACCTGATATGCACCGGTCGTGGTCAGAGTATTGTCCGTCAGCTTAGCGGTATAAGCGCCGGTAGCCTTGCGGAGCAGGATAGGAGCAGCGGCAGTAAGATCGCAATTCTCTACGCTCAAGGTGTAAGCACCGGAAGCGTCAACACGGATAGCATATCCGTATTCACCAACAGTATCAATATCACAGTCCTTAACAACAACACCGTTGGTCGTGCCGAAAGACATACCGTTCTTGCAATTTACAGCAGTTACGTCGTCAACCGTGATACCATTACCTCCGGTAGCCCAAAGAATAGAGTGCATACCAGTGAACGTGCTGTTCTTAATGGTTATGTTGTAAGTTTGACGCAAACGCAAACCAACTACGTCACCCGAACCGGTAGATGTAAATGTGCAGTTATCAACGATTACGTTGTGCGCATAACGCTCAGCGGATGCCGTGCTGTTTGCGCTGATGAAATCAAAATCTGAATCACTATCGGTTACAAAATTGATGTTCTTAAAGGTCAAGGTTTCTTCACCTTGATAGCGGGCAGCGCCGTGCAGGTAGATAGTAGAGGAAACTTTATGACCGTTTCCTTCGATAGTAACATTAACACCCGCCTTCTGCGCAGCTACTACATTACCCGTGATATCTTCGGTGATAACAATAATGTTCTCGCCTACAACTGCATTGTCAAGAGCTGCCTGCAAAGACGCATCATCGGAAACAGCGACTGCATTGGAGTTTGCAAGGAATTCGATTACAGGACCATTGTTAGCACCGATGTCGGCATTGCCCTGAACAGCTTCAACCAAAACGTTGATGGCAACTTCCTTGTTTTGATACTTGTTACCTGCAT
The DNA here is from genome assembly GCA_045588895.1 of Candidatus Flemingiibacterium sp. Taxonomy (GTDB): domain Bacteria; phylum Bacillota; class Clostridia; order Oscillospirales; family CAG-272; genus Flemingiibacterium. The sequence goes on along the minus strand of JAZNFB010000210.1, from coordinate 956 downwards.
CCACAGGAAGTTCAACGGCAATCTCAATAATATTTCCGCCGTCAGTAATGCTTTCGCCTACTGCAAGTGCAGTCCAAGCTGAGGTGTAGGATTTAAGTACGGGATAAGCATTTTCGTTGATGTGAACAACGAGACCTTCCATAAGCTCCTCTCCGGATACACACTGAATGATGTAACGGCACTGAATAGCTACGTTGCTATTATTTGTAGCTTCAATACCGAACGAAATCTTGTCACCGGGAGTGATCTTCTCAAGAGTTATCAAAGAGCCATCAAGAACAGCAGTTCCTCCATTAGCAAACTTACCTTCAGAGGTACGGTCTGCATACTCGTATCTGCCGCCATTCTCGTCTACGATAGAACCATTGGCATTCGCTTCAACTGAGTAAAGCTTAAAATCCTCAACACTTGCAACCACGTCTACTTTACCGGAAGTAACTGCAATGTTGGTCTTACTTTGACTCGTGAACAAAGCGAAGGTCGATCCAGCGATCAGACAAAGGCAAAGCGCGATTGTCGCAATCGAGGACAGCAAAACTTTCTTTTTCATTTTGCGTTTTCTCCTTATATTATTTTTTCGAAGCTTGATTTCGGTCGAAACGCGAACTCAAGCTTCAGCAAGTTCTGCGTTCGTGTTTTTTGCGTTAGTCTGTTGCCTGAACAGCGTGTACGACCAGATCAAACGAAAGGTTTTCGCCTTGCGCCAAATCGTTGTGGTCGATGTTGTTTTCCGCAACAAAGCTGTCAAGGAACTCAACGGTTACGGTAAACTCAGCCGTAGCGCCGATAATAAGCTCACCAACATAGTTGCTTGAGCTACCAACGGTCAAGCCGTCGTTTACAGATGCCGAAGCATCGGCTCCAGTATTCACGGTCACCTTGAGCTGCTTCGCAAGATCCGCACCGTTCGTCTTGTCTGTGCAAACGATCTCGATCCAATAACCGAAAGCAACGTC